>JBDHUU010000097.1:0-2706 GCA_039809285.1 Candidatus Levyibacteriota bacterium | reverse complement strand
TAATAAGACTCATCGCAGGCGTTGGGATCTTAAGCGGCAGGTTTTCTTTCGAAAGGTAGTTACGTAGATATAAAAAAAGAGGCTGGTAGGTGCTTTTGGCAGCAACGCGTGCTACGGCCTTGGAAACACAGTAAATAGTATTGCCGCCTAATTTCGATTTCGTTTTCGTTCCATCAAGGTCAATCAATGTCCTATCTACTAACTGTTGGTTAGTTGCCTCAATTCCCACTAGCTTAGGAGCAATAAGGTGGGTAATTGTCTCGACAGCATTCTTAACTCCCATTCCTTCATAGCGAGAAGGGTCATTGTCTCGAAGCTCGAAGGCTTCGTAGGAGCTTTTAGAAGTACCACTAGGAGAGGATGCAGCAGAAGTATTTCCATCATCCAAAATAACTCTTGCTTCAACAGTAGGAACACCTCGTGAATCAAGTACTTCACGAGCAATAATCTGTCTGATTTTAGCCATACTTATTTAAGAAGTTTTTTCTCAGCAGCTGCAACTGTTTTTCGTACACTATCCACAACATCGGGGGAGACAGAGATACTCGTTATTCCCCAATTTACTAATTTCTCAACAAGATCTGGATAGAGCGAGGGAGCCTGGCCACAGATACCTGAAGTAATACCATGCTTGTGGGAAGTCTTAACTATATGTTCCAAGGCCCACAAAACCGCCTCATTTTGCTCGTCATATTCAGATGCGACTTCACTATTGTCACGATCTGTGCCAAGAATAAGCATTGTTAGATCGTTTGAACCTATGGAGACTCCATCGATCCCTTCCTCGATAAATTTATCAAGTAAGATAACATTTGAAGGAATTTCTACCATCATAAGAAGGTGAAAAGAAGGGGAGCGGTGAAGGTCATTTTTCGAAAGAATTTTCTTGACTTCCCGTAACTCTCTGACAGTCCTCACAAAAGGGATCATGAGTGAAAGGTTTTTGAGATTTTTTTTATTTCTCACTCTTTTTATAGCTTCAAGCTCGAGGTTAAAAACTTCAGGATCGTGCATATAGCGGAATGCTCCGCGGTAGCCAAGCATTGGATTGGGTTCAATTGGTTCATACTCTTTACCTCCGATAAGTCCACGATATTCATTCGTCTTAAAATCAGACGCGCGATAAATTACAGGCCTCGGATTAAAAGCAGTACAGAATTTCTCAAGAGCCTCTGCTAACGCATCAACAAATACTTCTTTTTTACCATCGTGAATAAGCTTTTTAGGATGAGTGCCTATTCCTGCCATAATAAACTCAGCTCGGAGAAGGCCTACTCCATCTACATATTTCTGAGCAACTTTATCAGCAAGTTCTGGTTCAGCTAAATTAACGTATACTTTTGTGGCTGTTTTATACCGCTCAGTTGTTACAACTGACTCTGCAACTGGGGCAGATTTAACAATTCCCCCTTTATACACTTCTCCCAAACCGCCATTGATTGTTACTACCGCTCCTTCTTTGAGAACTTCCGTTCCATTTTCAGTTCCAACTACAGCAGGAATTCCTAATTCTCGAGAGACAATCGCGGCATGTGAATTAGAAACGAGTAAGGGGGTATACTTACTGGTGAAGACGATATAATTATGATCCATCTCATTATCAGCTTCAACTTCGATATTGTAAACATCTATAAGACCTAAATCTTTTTCTTTTTTAATTCTCTGCATCCGTAGAGATGACTCCAGTATTTCGTTTAATTCTACGCGTAGCAGTTCATTAACCTTGGGAAGAATGTTTTGCTTTATTTTACGAGAATCGATGAGGAGATTATTTTTAATGTAAGTCTTTACCCTTCCTTTATAATTGACCTCATCAGCAATATCTATAAAGATTTGCCTTGCAGCAAAGAGTTTATTGCCATGTATTTTCTCAGTTGGCTTTGCCTTAATCTTTCTTGAAAATGCTAAGATATCAGACACTCTTTCTAGAATTTGGATATTATAAATAGACCTATTTACAGTAACCTGAGGCACAACTCCTAAACGAAGACAGCTAATCATAACAGCCTCAAGAACATTTTTTTTACTTGCATAAATTTGGATTCTATTAGAAGAAAATGACCCGTCTCCGTCAATAACTCCTGCTAAGAAATTAAGCGCTGCTTCTTCGGAAAATGAACTAGCCAGAATAGTAAGACTTCGTAAAAGTTCTTTCATTTCTAAAGCTACAGAGAGACTATAACACCTATGATCTGTAGCCCCCCCTATAATCAGCCTACCATCTATATATGAATGAGTAGTCTTGAGTCGTGGACGTAGCTCCTGATGAAATGTTTCTAAGAAGTATTCACTTACAGTCTCAATAAAATCTTGTTTATATTCACATTGCTTCTGAGTAAATGTAACTGTTCCACGTCTCCATGAATGTATTCCCTTGTGTAGGTAAATATTTCCGTCTGTACAAAATGCTCCCAGGAGGTAGGCTAGTTTATTACTTGTCTCTAAAGCCGGTTTCATTCTTGGTAATTTATCTACTAAGCAAATTGCTTCATTAGAAGCTAGAATGTGATCTAAGGTTTTTTTTATCAACGCTCTGCCCTTGAAGGTAAAAAACTTATGGTCAGGGGTTACGTTAATTGTATTATGTGTTACTCTACCTGTTTGCGAGACAGACACGGTAATAGCATCTAACCTGTTTTTTTGAGTACTGATTATTTTTTTCCAGGACGGTTTACTTTTTCTAAAGTCGTACGAGTAGATAGATAG
>JBDHUU010000096.1:0-2734 GCA_039809285.1 Candidatus Levyibacteriota bacterium | reverse complement strand
TTGTGATATTTCGAATCTCATTTGTCTCGTATTGTAGCATTGTAACAGGCAAATTGGAAGCTTTCCGTGGTATAATTACCATCAGGCCGGGGTGGCGGAACTGGCAGACGCGCACGCCTCAAGAGCGTGTAGCCGTAAGGCTGTGAGGGTTCGATCCCCTCCCTCGGTACTACATAGACGTCTACTAAAGCATTTATTTGGAATCCTCAACTAGCCTATATTGTAGGGCTTCTTACAACCGATGGGAATCTTTCAAAAGATGGCCGACATATCACTTTCAGATCTTCCGATAGAGATTTAATTGAAATATTTTGCTCGTGTCTTTCTAAAAATAACAAAATAGCTCCAACTTATACTAGTGGATTCACAAGAAGAATAAGCTATAGAGTCCAATTTAGCGATGTCCAACTCTATCATTGGCTGTTAACTATTGGCTTGACTCCAAACAAAACACACACTATTGGTAGAATTAGTGTACCTGATCAGTACTTTCGAGATTTCTTACGAGGTCATTTAGACGGAGACGGAACAGTATTGACTTATATTGATACTTACTCATCTTATAAAAATCGTAGATATACGTATACTCGTCTTTATGTTAAATTCATTTCTGCTAGTAAACCACATATTTTCTGGTTATCTGAGACTATATCTACGCTAATTAACGTCAAAGGTTCTTTAACAAAATATGTAAATAAATATCAAACAACAATGTGGACACTTAAGTTTGCTAAAAAAGAATCAATTATATTATTAAAGTGGATATACTATGATCCCCTTCTTCCAGCGTTACGAAGAAAACAATTACTAGTAAACGAGTTACTAAAAGACCTAGATAATTTTAACTGTACTGAGCCATGGAAAAGGTAGATTACTTAAATTCACTCCCATAACAAACGCAGAGTCATCTCTTGAGAAGTATCACTCTAAACAAAAGCGGTCCGCCAAAGGCGAGACCGCTTCTATTCATTCTGCAGAATAAATATTCCAGAGAATTTATTACATACCACCCATTCCACCGGTTTGACCACCTTGTGGTGTTTCCGTTGGAGTACCAGCTCCTGGCATTGGCGGAGGAGTTTCTGCACCTGGTGCCTCAGGAGTTGGTGCCGGTCTACCAGCTGGAGGCATACTTGGAGCCTCAGGTGCTGGAGTCGGTGCTGGTGGAACAACTGGCGCTTCTGGCGCTGGAGTAGGAGTAGGCTCTGGAGCTGGTGTAGCCCCTGGAGTCTGCATACCACCCATTCCACTATTTTGATTTGGATCTGTTGGATTCATCTAATCACCCCCTTTCTATATTGTTCTTTTTTCTTATGCTTCAGCATGTGACTTCTCAACGTTATAAAATCGTATCCTATCCCCTCTAAAAAGTAAATCTATTTCTCCGGTAGCACCGTTTCTATGCTTTGCAATAAGTACCTTGGTCGGAATATTGTGATTTGTTACATCAAAATCTACATCTGGTCTATATAAGAACATAACTACATCCGCATCCTGCTCGATAGCTCCAGATTCACGAAGATCTGCTAACTGTGGGCGACGTTCCCCACGATGCTCGACAGCACGGGATAACTGCGAAGCTGATAATACAGGTACATTTAACTCACGAGCAAGATTCTTCAAAGCCTGTGAGACAATAGAGACTTCCTGAACACGATTCTCAACTTTTCTTCCAGGATCTACCAGCTGTAAATAGTCAACAATAATAAGTCCTAAGTTGTGTTCCATATGAAGTCTTCGCGCTTTACTTCGCATTTCAGCTAAGTTTAGACCTGGGGTATCATCAATAAAAATTGGTGCTTCTGCTAACTCTCCCATCGCCTGCGATAACTTCGTAAAGTCATCTTCTGAAAGCTTGCCTGTTTTGAGTCTCCACGCATCTACATCAGCCTGCGCAACGAGGAAACGATCCACAAGCTCTTCTTTACTCATTTCTAAAGAAAAAATCGCTACAGGTTTTTTTTCTTGGGTAGAGATGTACTGAGCCATATTCAGAGTAATAGCTGTTTTTCCCTGTCCAGGTCTTGCAGCAAGAATGATCAAATTTGCTTTTTGAAAACCAGAAAGTACTTTGTCTAGTTCAATAAAGCCGGTCTTTACACCTCTTAGCCCTTCTCCGCCTTTGTGTAATTCATCAATACGATCAAAGCTTTGTGTTAATGTATCTTTAATCGGGATAAAACCTCGAGTTATATTTCCTTGGGAGATTGCAAAGACACTCGTCTCTGCCTGATCGATTATCTCTTTGACATCTTTTTTCTCATCGTATCCTGACTCTGCCATATCGACTCCTGCATGGATGAGAGCTCTTTTCGTAGATGCTTCTTTAACAATTCTTCCATAATGTTCAACATTTGCAGCAGTTGGGACAACTTCAATCAACTCAGTAAAATATGCTGTATCAATTTTTTCAAACTGTTTTTTCTTTTTGAGATAGTCTTTTACCGTAAGAAAATCGATGGCTTTGCGCTCGTTATAAAGCTCAAGCATTGCTTCATAAATAAGAGCATTGGTCGGGCTATAGAAGTCACCTGGCAAAAGAAATTCTGATACGATATTAGCCGCATCTTTATCTATAAGAATTGCACCAAGGACACTTTTTTCAGCATCATCGTTATGTGGGAGAATTTTTACGGCTGCCATAGATTAAATCAAAACGTAAAGTCGAAAACATACTATTTTGATCATTAAGCTTTGATTTTCGAATTAAATACTGGTGAGCAGGATGGTTTCT
>JBDHUU010000095.1:0-2800 GCA_039809285.1 Candidatus Levyibacteriota bacterium | reverse complement strand
ATTATCCTTATTAATGCAATGGGTGGGGATGTAAAAAGAACTGCTGCAAGAGAAATTACTATTATTGGAACTGAAAAACTTCACGGAACCTCCTACACCATAAGTCCGGATCGCAATGAGGTAGTTACATTTGCCATTATGGCATATGTAACTAAAGGTGATATTTTTGTGAGAGATGCTCAAAAAGTCGATCTTCAGGCTTTTTATGAGAAGTTAGACGAAGCAGGAGCTCTCTACGAGAAAAAAGATGACGGTGTGAGGTTTTATTACAAAGAGCCACTAAAAGCAGTGAGTGTAGAGACTGCAATTTATCCTGGATTTATGACAGACTGGCAGGCTCCTTGGGCAGTTCTTATGACTCAAGCTAGTGGTGAGTCAGTGATCCATGAAACTGTATTTGAAAATAAGTTATCCTACATAAAGGACCTTTTGAAGATGGGTGCATCAGCGTCTCTTTTTAATCCAGAAATTGCGGATCCAGAAAAGACCTACAATTTTAATTTAGAAGATAATGATCCTTCTTACTTCCATGCAGTAAAGATTACAGGGCCGAAGCATCTGCATAATGCAGTAGTCACCATGGCAGATATTAGAGCAGGCGCTGCCGTAGTTCTGGCAGCTCTTAGTGCGACAGGTGAAAGTTATATCTTAGATGTTCAGAAATTAGATCGTGGTTATGAGCACTTTGAAGAAAGAATTCAGGCGTTGGGTGCAAATATTAAACGTATTCGTGAAGAGGAAGCAATGTAATGGCGCTAGATAAAGTAGGAGCAATCATTTTAGCAGCTGGCAAAGGCAAAAGGATGCAGAGCACTACCGTGAATAAAACCGTATCTCTTCTTGGTGGTAAGCCGATGATCAAGCATATTGTAGAGTTCATGCAGGAAATACAGGTAGGACAAATAGTAGTAGTAGTAGGCTTTGCTAAAGAATCTGTTGGAGATGCTCTACATGGGTTTGATGTTACCTATGCTGAGCAGAAAGAGCAGTTAGGGACTGGACATGCTGTCGAAGAGGCTTTATACACATTACGTCCAGAGATAGAAGACGTGGTTGTTGTCTATGGCGATGATGCTGTACTTTATAATGGAAAGAATTCTCAAATCGTTTTGGATTTGATTAAAAGACACCAGACGGAGAATAATGCGCTCACTTTTCTTACTATTGAACAAGAAAATCCCTTTGGACTTGGAAGAATTGTTCGTGATGAGAAAGGTGAAGCAATAGGTATTGTTGAGGAAAAAAATGCTAGTGACGAGCAAAGAAAAATTACTGAGATAAACCCGGGCTGTTTTGTCTTTAGTGTTGATTTTATCAAGAAGTATTTAAAAATTGTGGAGAAAAATGAACTTACTGGTGAGTATTATTTAACAGATTTGGTGGATATTGCTCGCACACATCAACAGAAAATGAGTACGGTAAAGGGCGGTAAACTTTTATGGCGAGGAGTCAATACTCCTGAAGAACTCCAAGCAGCGCAAGAAATGATAGGAGGAATCGTAAATGGATAATATCGCTTTTGAAGAAGTTTCAGAATTTACACCGGAGATAGGAGAAGCCATTCGAGGTCTTACTGACCAGTTAGATAAAACCCACCAAGATCTTTCTGACCATGATATCGCTGATATGATACAGAATCCAGGAACTCATCTTCTCATTGCTAAAGATTCTGATACGATTGTGGGGATGGTTACATTAATTGTTTATAGAATTCCTTTTAAGATGAAGGCTCAGATAGAAGACTTTGTAATTACTGAAAGGATGAGAGGAAAAGGAATTGGAACTAAGCTTCTGGAATATTCAATTGAGCAAGCAAAAAAAGCTGGGGTGAAATCGCTTAATTTAACATCACGTCCTACCCGTGTGTCAGCAAATCTTTTGTATCAGAAGCTAGGTTTTGAGAAACGAGATACGAACGTCTACAGGATCGAATTATGACGAGTATGTCTAATGAGAAAAAAATAGTTCTCTTTGATATTGACTACACACTTTTTGACACAGATTCTTATCGACAGGTACTCTACCCAAGACTCGCACATGAATTAGGAGTGTCAGAGGAAGAGCTCAAGCGCTTCAGAAAAGAGTTTGAGCCAGAGATGAAAGAGCGATTTGGTCATTACGACCCTAACTATTTTCTTCAAAGAATCCAAACCATCGCTAAGAATAATGTCTCTCTTAGAAAGTTGGAAGAAATTTTTTGGGATAAAGTCATCTATTCAGGTGTTCTCGATGCTAAAATTAAAGACGTCCTAGCTGAGCTTCAGGCTAATAATATTAGCCTTGGATTACTTTCTACGGGAGATCGTAAGCACCAGTTGGCTAAGATAGATTCAGTCGTAGCTTATTTTCCTGAAGAAAGTCATCATATTTTTCCTAATAAGATTGAATCTATAAAAGATGTACTTGAAAACTATTCGTCCTTTCAGGTATACATTATTGATGATCTTCCTGAAGTATTGGCTAAAGCAAAGGAAATTAATAATGCAGTGAAAACAATTTTAAAAAAGACCAATAAGATTCATGAAGCAACTCCAGCGGTTGAGGGTTTTAGACCAGATTACGAAATTGAAGATTTAGATTCTGTTATAGATATAATTGTTAGAACTTAGAAACTATGTGTGGAATATTTGGATATATCGGTACTAGAACAGACGCTCCAGAGATAGTTCTTGATGGGTTAAAGACCTTAGAGTACAGAGGTTATGACTCATGGGGTGTTGCTGCAAAGGTTGGGAAAGCAATTGATGTCGACAAGCATATTGGAAAGATAGGTAATGCTACGATAAATCTGCCTGACAGC
>JBDHUU010000094.1:0-3019 GCA_039809285.1 Candidatus Levyibacteriota bacterium | reverse complement strand
ATATGCCAAAACATACCCATAACTGTATTCTTGTTGAGATTTTTGACCATAGAAGGAACTAAGGTCATCTGGTAGTCATGAATCCAAAGAAGCGTTTTTTTATTGCCAGTGAGTTCTTCTTTAATGGCTTTAGCAAAACGCTCATTGACCTTTTTATAGCCTTCAAACCAGCCGTCATGGAACTCAGGTGCCTCAAACGTGACGTGACAAAGCGGCCACATTGTCTGATTGGAGAAGCCGTAATAATACGCATCTTCTTCCTCTTTAGGAACAAAAATGCGCTTAAGCGTATAGTGACCGTCGGTTGCTTCAACTTTAAATTTATTTGAGCGATCGACAACTTCTTTATCAGCCTCAGTCTTCCCCCTGCCAATATAAATTCCTTGAGCTGCTTTGACAATCGGATCCAAGGCAACAGATACTCCGCCAGCTGGGATCTTGACAGTCAGCTTGTCATTTTTTTGCTCATGGACACGTGTCTCTGCATCAGCAACCATAATAAGACGGATATCCTGACGCTTAAAAAATTCTTTAAGATCGTAATAACTATACATATGAATTGGAATTATACCAGATTTGGTTACTTGGCAATTGATGTATCTACAGCTTCCTGGCCTCGAGCTAGCCTCAATCGCTCTTTGATTACCATACTTATAAAGCTGACGAGCTTTAGTTGACGCTTTATCCGCCACGGCTGGTTAATAAGACGAAATGCCCACTCAAGTCCAATTGCTCGAATAAAGAAGGGCGCACGTCTTACGTCTCCACTAATATAGTCAAATGCCCCACCAACTCCCATCGCCATTTTGACTGGAAGAATCGGCAGATTTTCTGCAATCCATTTCTCTTGTTTAGGAAATCCATAAGCAACGAAAAGTAAATCGACACCATTTTTAGGAAAACGTTTGACATCCCAATCGGCTCCTGTGAAACGAATATTAAGATTTTTATGTTTTTCACGCAAGCACTCAGCTGTCCTCTCTGCTACCCCAGCCCTTCCTCCCAGAAAGCCTATGGACAAGGCTTCATCGGATGCCTCCTTACACAGGTTTAAGAGGAGATCTACCCCGGTTATGCGCTCTTTAAGGTGGATACCCAAAAATTGAGCTGCAATGAAGAGTCCTATCCCATCACATACGGCAACATCAGCCTCATTAAGGATTTTTTTGGCATCATTATGAGAATTGGCATAGACTATCATTTCCGGATTGGGAGTGACAACGAAGCATTTTTGACGAGAATTTTTAACCTGATTAATAATATACTCTGAGACCCCCTCCAAAGAGCCGTCTGCGAGATTGATACCCATTACTTCTTTTTTCACGAGAGTTGATTTCATAATCTTTGAAAAGAAATTTTTAGTGTTATAGTATATTTATTGATCATTTTTTGTATCCTACAATTAAGGCTATCTATTTTCTCATTATGAATGAGAAAATATAAATTTATGATGTTGTTATAGTTATTTCTAAATCTTTTTCTTTATCCTTCTTTTTCTTAGTCATTTTTATCCATTTTGTGAAAAGATGTAAGGTCTTATCTTTATTATGAGACAATGGCATAGGATTCACTTTTTGACTATCTCACTTTTCACTAGTGTGAAACAAGACCTAAAATTTATATTTCGTTTTTCGTTCGTATTTCTTAATCTACTTCTTAGCAATACTTCTTTTATAAAGTTCAATGTTCTCCATAGCCACCCCCGTCCCTTTAACAACACAAAGTAAAGCATCCTCTGCAACGTGACAAGGAACGCCGGTTGTCACTGTCATTAATTTATCTAAGTTACGAAGAAGAGATGTTCCTCCACTCATAACAATCCCTTTATCGATAATGTCACTGGCCAACTCTGGCGGACACTGCTCTAAAACTTCCTTAGCTCCTCCAATAATATCCATTAGCGTTGGCTTAATTGCTTCATTGACCTGATCCTCATCAAGAGTAATTGAGCGCGGAAGACCTGTGATAGTATCCCGTCCTCTAATCTCCATTGTCTCTTTCTCTTCTTTGCCTCCTTTTTCAATAACCGCATTCCCCAGCACAATTTTAATATCTTCAGCTGTGGTCTCACCGATAAGTAAGTTGTATTTCCTTCGGATATAATTACTAATTGCCTCATCGATCTTATTTCCTGCCACTCTAACTGAACTGTGTACGACTACACCTCCTAACGAAATAACAGCAGATTCAGTTGATCCACCGCCAATATTGACAATCATGTGGCCAGCTGGCTGAGCAATAGGAATCTTAGCTCCAATTGCTGCCGCTAAAGGCTCATCGATAAGGTAAGCAACCTTTGCGCCCGCAGACATGGCAGCATCAAGTACCGCCCTTCTCTCAACCTGTGTGACGCCAGATGGGATACATACCATAACTTCAGGCTTGAAAAAGCGTGACTGACCGCACGCTTTATCGATAAAATATGAGAGCATTGCCTCAGTGATACTGTAATCTGCAATTACTCCATCTCGAAGGGGTCGCATCGCAACAACGTTACCTGGAGTTCGACCAAGCATATCTTTAGCCTCTTTCCCAACAGCAACAACGCGATTATCTTCAGCTGTCACCGCGACAACGGTAGGCTCGTTGAGAACAATACCTTCACCAACTAAGTAAACGAGAGTATTTGCGGTACCAAGATCTATGCCAATTCTTTTTGAGGTAGGAACAGTGAACATATATTAGTATTTCGTATATAGTACATCGTAGATAGCGAAATACTAAATACAAAATACTAAATACAGAAGGTTAAATCAAGAAAAACGCTATCATAACCTATATTAACTAGATCATTTTAGCCATACGGATAGTATAAAACGATTATATGAAGCTCATTCCTTCCTTGCAAGAGTTATTTTTTTCAGGGTATAATAGATACATGGAACGAAGCCGAGGCAGTGCCCTCATCTCAGTCCTGGTTCTCTTCTTTCTCTTTGTAGGAACTATTCTTGCTGTGTTGTATGCTAAGGGCTACCGCTTCAATGCACTCAACCTTTTTCAAGGCAAGGCCTCTATTTCA
>JBDHUU010000093.1:0-3056 GCA_039809285.1 Candidatus Levyibacteriota bacterium | reverse complement strand
GTCCTCATCAGCATGAATTTGAGCTTCTCATGTCCTGTCATGACTGCGTGAACTACTTGTGGCTGAGGCATAACTGGCAGGCTGACGTCTGGAGGCGGATTATATGAAGGACGAGGAGCTGGATGCTCTTCAGGAAGATAGATTGACGAAACAGATGCATTACTCTTCCCTGCCACAAAAATATCACCCTTTTGTGATAGCTGCCTCTCGCGTGACTTTTTAACAAATTCATTCCCCGATGTATGTGGCATACATTCAATTGTAGTGGATTATGGAAGAAAGACAAATAACCAGGTAGACTCTTACAGGGAGATTTCCAACTATCTTTTTAAGATATCAAAACCTTGATCAAACGAAACAATTTTTTGACTTCCTGCGATGTCAGAAAGGTATATATCTGTAAAATCAATTTCTCTTTTTTTCATAGCTTCTAATATCTTGGTAAGCCTTTCTCTCTTCACTTCTATAACCTTAATATTATTTAATTGTAATAGTTTAAGTAACTGAGGAAGATAGTCTTTCCGTTCAATTTTATAGAATCTTTTAAAGATCCATATCACGTCATTAGTAACTAATATAGATATACCCGATTTTGTTTCCCTCTTCGATAGAGTCGATGAGCTCAGTCGCTTTATGAGCTTGTGAGGGAATAGATGACGGAGGAGTTATATTACTATCTAATAAAACTTCATTCATATTTCTTTTCAAGCTTCCAGCTGTTTGTTCTACAAGAGGGCGTTTTAAAGGCTTCACCACAAGAGTATCTTTGTCAGAATCTAGGATAACCTTACTTCCATACGTTATTATTCAATATATTCTCAAGAATATCTTTAGGAATAGTTATTTGTCCTTTTGAGGAAACAGTTGCTATCTTCATAGCAACAACCATAATGTAAATCTTTACTCCTATCAATAATAAAGTTATTTTTGCTAAGTAAAGTAGAGATATTATCTCTGTAGAATAATACTAATAAGAAACGGTATGCTTAGAAGAATAGCACTGTAGCCCCGGGCAGAATCGAACTGCCATCTGCGCGTTAGGAGTGCGCTGCTCTATCCGTTGAGCTACGAGGCTAAATCCATACTGGCTGAAACTTATTATACTTATCAAACCATATACTTCTATAAACTATAGATACAATCCCAACACTATTCTAACATCTTAAGAAAAAGAACTCAAAATTAGAAGGTAACGGAAGCTGTATAGGTGATAATTTGCCAATAGTCTCCAGGAGGGGTGGATCCTCCAGCTCGAACTCCGTAAACGCTATAGATGACATCTCCGGCAGCATCAGGTGCTCCAGCGTAATTGACTAAAGTGTAATAGAAGTTAGGAGAAGGATTGGCAAAATTAGGTGTGCCCTGCCCCCAGACAGAGGTACTCACCCGACTGTTAGCGTCGCAAGGATTAATGCCATAGCCGCCCGTGGTGCCATTAATCGTAGTCGGAGCTGGGGTGTTATTTCCTGTAACATTACCTTGCGCGTTGACTATATAGGAGCCGTTGGCAGGATTTATGAGAAAGCCGCTCGCGGTCGCAGTAATCGCATAGCCTACTCCTGTATTTGACCTCAGCGTCATCTTTTGGGCTGCGTAGGTATTCCCTGCACTGCTGATAGTCCCTAAATTAACTTCAGTTGGTGTTGAAGCAAAGCTAGCATTCGTTGAAATGTTAGCATAGGAGGTGCTACACGTCTGGCTGGTATGCATATCGGTACTAGCGGCCACACCATCAATATTGAAGGAGAATGTTGGATCAACATGAGCAACGACAAAGATAGACTCAATTGTCCCCATCTTAACGGTAGATTGATCCAGAATATTACTTGATCCATCCTGTGTTGAGATGTTCACACTCTTAACACTGGCAGTTCCCCTAATACCACCCGTATTAGTTGGGTTTATGACAAGAGGCCTTTGTGTCGTACACCGTCCTCCTTGGGCATCAGCTGTCGCAGCAGTACAGCCGACAAAGACCCAGACAGTAGCTCCAGCCGGAATGGTGGCGGTAGCAGTAGTACACGTAATTGTAGGTATACCACTGGCTGAGTTACCGGTAATTCCCCATGAACACGTCGCTGCTCCAAGACTAGTCTTCATTTGAATGTCTGTAGTTGCATTAAGACCATTAAAAACCCAGCTATTTGCCGATGGAGATGCTTGATTGGTATCTGATGAAGCTAATTGAGGATATTGGATAACAATTTTGCCCCCAATAGGAATTGCTGTCTGGGGAGAAAATGCTATAACATGCATGGCAGTAATTGGGACAGCGAGGATACTTGCCTTACCATGAGCTACTGTTGTTGATGTTGTGAAGGAAGCAGTCAACTTATCTGCCGAAGTGGTAGCAACGGTGACATTTTCTGAAAAAGCTCCACTATCAAAAAACTTAGCTGAATCTGACGAAAGATAGGTCGAATTATTATTAAAAACAGTAACACCTGATGAACCAATACTCAAAGGATCAACTGATAAATTTAATGGACTTGAGGCTGAAGGACGTGAAGTAGTCGCACTAGCAGAGGCATTTACCAAACCTAAAGCATGAGCCTTTTGAGGTAGTAAAACAAAGCACCCCAGTATCGTAACCACAAATAGCAGACGTTTTGAAACGGGCATATATTAATGAAATCATTTCCATAGAAGAAATTCAAGAGGAATAGAAGACTAAGAGCTGAGGAGTTTATTTTTTCTTTCCTTGGGTGTGGACTTCGTGGGGAGCTGTATAGCCAAAAAGCTCATTATCTGAGAACCAGTGAGCAATTTCTTTCTTAGCCTCTTCAACATCACCTGATGCGTGCAAGAGATTAGGTACACCGACATTCGCTTTATCCGCATAATCAAAGGAGATATGAGAATAATCGCCTCTAATGGTTCCAGGAGCTGCACTTGCTGGCTCTGTTGTACCCACCATTTTTCGAATTAAAGCAACTGCTCCTACTCCTTCAAGTACCATAGCGATAACTGGTCCTTGCTGCATCATAGAGAGAGTCATATCGAAAGGCTTCTGCCCACGACGAGTTATCATTTTACCGATTTCCTCATAGTGCTTG
>JBDHUU010000092.1:0-3057 GCA_039809285.1 Candidatus Levyibacteriota bacterium | reverse complement strand
ACGATAAAGGAGTTGAAGCAAAGTTTAAGTCCGATAAAACAGTCGTAACAGAAGCTGACGTGGCTTCTGAGAAAGTTATTATTGAATGTATAAAAAAGGAGTTCCCCGATGCGAATTTTCTCGCAGAAGAAAGCGGGGGTGAAGTCCATGATGATTCATTTTGGATTATTGATCCGATAGATGGGACTAGGAGCTTTAGCCGTGGAATTCCTACGTGGAATGTACTTATCGCATATTGCCAGAATCGTGAGGTAAAAATAGGCGTAAGCTACTTTCCGCTCATGGGTGGTGTAATATATGCGGAAAGAGGCAAAGGCGCATACTTTAATGACGAACAAATTTCTGTATCAAAAACAGATCAACTCAATAAGTCTTATTCTGCACTTGGCAGTCCCAAGTACTTTGAACATAAGCAGTTGATTTTAGACTTGGTAGATGCAAGTGCTACGTTAAGGATGCATGACTTAACTTACTCAACTTTTCTTCTATCACAAGGTAAGATCGATGCTCTTGTTGATAGATACGGCAAGACATGGGACTGTGCTCCTTTTAAAGTGATCATAGAAGAAGCGGGAGGACGAATGACACGCTTAGACGGATCTGAGTGGGAATTAGATGGTCGTGATGGGAGTATCATTACAAACGGACTACTTCATGATGAGGTACTTGCTATTGTAAAAAAATATTATTAATATTAATCAAGATTCATGGCAATTGACCTAAATAACATTGATAAATCAAACTTCAAACTCACTCCTTACGTCAAAAAAGTCGACAAGCCTTGGGGGTATGAACTTCACTGGGTACCTGAAGGAATGCCATATATGGGCAAATTGATGCATATCAATAAAGGGCATAGGCTCTCTCTCCAAATTCATGATACTAAACAGGAAAGCTATTGGCTGGTAAATGGTGAGTGTGATTTGATCAATGAAGATCAAGAAGGTAAGCTCCAAACGACGCACATGAAAAAAGGAGTTGGCTATACTATGATCGTTGGACAAAAGCACAGGCACCAGGCTGTCACTGACTGTGATGTCATCGAAGTATCTACTCCTGAAGCTGGGACTACCTTACGACTTGAGGATGATTATAAAAGGCCGGACGAGACTCCAGAACAACGAAAATTAGAACGCGGAGAATAGTCCGAGTCTTGTCAGGATTTACTAACAATACTCTGCTAAAGTCCATATATGCAAAACGTTAACGATCTAAACGAAATTAAAAAAATTGATCCTCAAGATACTTATTCATCAACTGACATGCTTGTGAAGCAGTGTAAAACGGCGTGGTTTGAAGTAAATGCTATTCCTATGGATTTTGACGCTTCACACGTTAAAAATATTGTTTTCTGCGGTATGGGTGCTTCAATTTATGGAGCATTGGTAACAAAAGCACTTCTTGGTCTTGAGATGCAGTATCCATCGGAAGTGGTAACAGACTACCATCTCCCAGCCTACGTGGATAAAAACACGCTGGTAGTTCTTACTTCGTACTCAGGAACAACCGAAGAGGTGCTGTCATGTGCAGAGGAAGCCAAAGCTAAAAATGCAAAAATGCTGGTACTAACACGAGGTGGTCAACTAGCTGAATTTGCAAAAGCTAATAATATCCCCTCCTATATTTTCGATGGAAAGTTGAATCCTTCTAGTGTCCCTCGTCTGGGGAATGGCTATTCAATACTTGGTCTTATTGGGCTGTTAAATAAGGCAAAAATTATCGATATTGAAGACAAAGAAATTGAAGAAGCGATTACCCGCCTTGAAGAAAAGCTGCCAGAGATTAAAGGACAAGCGTTACGAGAATTTGAGACTTTTCAGGATAAGATCCCAGTCATCTTTGCAGCTGAGCACTTATCTGGCAATGCACAGATTTTACGAAATCAATTTAACGAGACGAGCAAGGTATTCTCCTGCTACTACTTAGTGCCTGATCTTAATCATCATTTGATGGAAGGACTACAATTTCCCACAAATCATAACTTACATTTCCTTATCTTAAATTCTCCCAATTATAGTCCAAAAATTAAGAAACGAATGGCATTAACAATGGATGTTGTCAAACAAAATAGTCACGCTCTCCATGAATTTATGGCATCAGGCCAAACGATTTATGACGACTTTTTAGAAACACTTGCTTATGGCAGCTATATCACGCTTTTTCTTGCTCTTCGTTATGATCAAAACCCCGCTGTGAATCCTTGGGTAGATTGGTTTAAAGATCAGCTTAAAAACTCCTAATTTTTACTTACTTACTCTTGCTATTTTGCCTAAGGTTAGCTCATAATAAGGTTAATGCCTAAAGATAATTCTCTCGTTTTATGGTTTAAAGATGTAGATAAAGACGACATTCCTCTTGTCGGCGGAAAAGGAGCAAATTTAGGGGAAATGACTCATGCTCATTTTCCTGTTCCTAATGGATTTATCGTTACCGCCCATGCTTACTTTAAATTCATTAAGGAAAATAACCTCGCCAGTAAAATAAACCACCTTTTAGGGACAATTAACTACGACAAGCCTGAATCTCTTCAGCAAGTCTCAACTCACATTAAAGAGCTCATCAGGAAAGGACGTATGAGTGATGAGTTAGTCTCTGAACTATTTAAAGCCTACACTACACTCAGCGGTCCAGTCGGTGACGCGTTGGTAGCTGTCAGATCGAGCGCGACGGCAGAGGATCTTCCTGGTGCGTCATTTGCGGGTCAGCAAGAAACCTATCTTAACGTTTGTGGTGATAGTAACCTCGTTTTTAAAGTACGGGAAGCGTGGGCGTCACTTTTTGATGCGCGAGCAATTTTTTATCGCCATGAACAGAAATTCGACCATTTCAGAATTGGTATTGCAATCGTTGTCCAGAAAATGATCGAGTCTGAGATGTCTGGAATTATGTTTACAGCCGACCCTGTTACTAATGACAAAACTAAGATTGTAATTGAAGCTATTTATGGACTGGGAGAACTAATTGTAGGCGGAGTAGTTACTCCTGATCATTATGAAGTACATAAAGAAGATCTTCATATTGTAAAGCGACAAATTGTCCAGCAAAAAGTGAAGTTAG
>JBDHUU010000091.1:0-3147 GCA_039809285.1 Candidatus Levyibacteriota bacterium | reverse complement strand
ATCACGAAAAGCGAAAGCTAGCTGTTAATTTGTTTACTATTCCTATGATGATTCTTATCCTAGGAATAGCGACTGTCTTTAATAGGCCAATAAGGCGAGTTATTAGTGTCCCTAAGCAGCTTGTAGAGGGAGCTCATGATAATAATTTCCAAGATCTGAGTAAAGAAAATTTTTCAAAAGAGATAGTTGAAGACGCGAAAAATCAGGCTCAAGAAATAAAAGAAAATGTTCTCGAGACGACAATTGGAGATATTATTACTTTTATTAGTAAAGGGTCAAAAATAAAATCAGATATCCACTCACTACAAAAACAGACCGAAGAAGCAGTGAATTCAATTGATCCTGCACAATATATTCCCAAAAAAATTAGCAAATAGCTTGTAAGCTTTAATCGAACCTCGTACAATAAGCTACGTATGATTGATGATATTTCATCCCGATCACAAAAATTGCTTGAGAGAATAGATATTCCAAGCAAAAAAAAGAGAGTTGAAGAGTTACAAAAAGAAAGTACTGAGTCAACTTTTTGGCAGGACCACAAAACTGCAGGAGAGAAAATGAAAGAACTCTCTAATCTCCAAAAAGAAATAGAAGAGATGGAGTTATTGCAGCTTTGGATTGAAGAAGGAGAGTACGGTGAAGCTGAAAATCTCTTAAAAAAACTTGAAACTCTTCTCTATTTTACTTCCCCTTATGATGAGGGTGGTGCAATAGTAGCAATCCACTCTGGACAAGGAGGAACTGAGGCGATGGACTGGGCCGAGATGCTGTATCGAATGTACACGAGATACTTTGAGAGAAAAGGATGGGGATTTGAAATATTAGACGAAACTCCTGGAGAGGAAGCTGGTATTAAGAGTATTACGTTAGCGGTATCTGGATCGTATGTATATGGTTTATTAAAGCATGAGGTGGGTGTGCATCGGCTTGTCCGTCAATCACCATTTAATGCAGATAAGTTGCGCCAGACATCTTTTGCAATGGTGGAGGTACTTCCTCAGGTAGATTCCTCCCAGGGAGTTGATCTTAAGGAAGACGATATCGAATTCGATGCTTTTAGAGCTGGGGGACATGGGGGACAGAATGTAAATAAAGTTTCAACAGCTGTCCGTTTGAAGCACAAACCAACAGGTATTGTCGTAACAGCTTCAGTTGAAAGGCATCAAAATCAGAATAGAGAATTCGCGATGAAACTCCTCCGTGCCAAACTTTGGCAGCTTCAGGAAGAAGAAAGAAGGAAAGAGGAGCAAAGGCTTAAAGGGGGGTATGTTACTCCCGGCTGGGGTAACCAGATTCGGTCATATGTCCTCCATCCTTATAAGATGGTGAAAGATCTCCGAACTGATGTCGAGACTGGCAACACAGATGCTGTTTTAGACGGCGAGTTAGATCCATTTATCGAGGAAGAACTCCGCCAACTTTCGTAAGAATTAAGTAATTTTGTCTGGGTTGTCAAAATTGTTCAAATATGGTTTACTAGATGGTGACTCGCATATTAGTGAGGCACCAGAACTATGGAGGAGAAAAAAGAATCATCTTCATTAATGCACGATTTTAATGGTGCGAAGACCACGACCAGATCAAAATCGGGAAGTAAGAAAGATAATCCAATGAAATTTGTAGGTATTTTTATCGTTGTTATTCTTCTGGGGGTTGGTACCGGGTATGCTGTAGCGCATATGAATGGTACATCCAAAAAAGCCGCAGGAGCACCAACTTATTCAGTTACTACTGGTAAATCATTTGGAGTAAGTGATACAAAGGACTTTCCTGATACAGCAGAAGGATCGCTTAAAGAAGGTGGAATTGAGGGGGAAGGAGCCTTCCATTTAGTTCGTCCTGGCGGCGATGATCAAAATGTCTACCTTACTTCAAGTGCAGTAGATCTCTCACAATTTATCGGTAAAGATATTAAAGTATGGGGTAAGACACAAGCTGCTCAACACGCTGGATGGCTCATGGATGTTGGAAAAGTCCAAGTTCAGTAGAAGCTCTCACTGTGTTTGGCCTCTAGCAGCTCAAAATTGCCTGCCCTATTTGTGAGCAAGTCGAATTATGATCCGATTACTTGAGGTTACCAAAACATATGGAACTGGAACATCTGCTTTATCAGACGTTAGTCTATCGATTGATAAAGGTGAGTTCGTCTTCTTGGTTGGTCCGTCCGGATCAGGTAAAACATCTCTTCTTAGGCTTCTTATTAGGGACATGGTCCCAACCAAAGGCACCATCGTTATTGGCAATGTCGATATTACTAATCTCCCTGCGAAGAAAATTCCTGATCTACGAAAGCATATTGGGGTTGTTTTTCAGGATTTAAAAATGTTAATGGATAGGACGATTTCAGAGAATATTTTACTCCCACTTGAAATGGCTGGAATGGATCACCAAGAAGCTGAACAAAAAGTCCAGCATATTCTCAAACAAGTAGGAATTCAGGAACATGCCAACAAATTCCCAATTCAGCTTTCTGGAGGAGAATTACAAAGAGCGGCTATCGCAAGGGCGCTTGTCTTTTCACCAGAAGTTCTTTTGGCAGATGAGCCTACTGGAAATTTGGATAGTACAACTTCCTGGGAAATCGTTAAGCTTCTTCAGGATATCAATAAGCTGGGAACGACTGTTATTATGGCTACTCATAATCTTGAGATAGTGAACAGTCTTAATAAGCGCATCGTAGAGCTTGAAAAAGGTAAAATAGTAAGGGATGATAAAAAGAAAGAGTCGGAAGAAAAAATCCATTCGACAAGCTCAAAACATACTGCAACTCATCACGAAGAGCCAACAGATGCTGACTCAAAGGACGATCAACCTGAGGAAGTAGCTGAGGAGGAAAAGAAATGAAAACTGCCCACACAACTTGGAAACATATTCGAAGATCGCCATATCAGGCACTCGCTGCTATTCTCATTATGATGCTGACGTTCTTGGTAGTTTCATTATTCACCATGATAGTGGTCAGCTCTTCTCAGATCATTTCTTATTTTGAATCCTCGCCTAAAGTCACAGCTTTTTTCAAAGATGATGCCAAACAGCAGAATATTGATGCAGTAGCGGATTCGTTGAAAGCTACAGGTAAAGTCTCGAGTATAAAGTTTGTCTCTAAAGAAGAAGCATTTAAAAGATATAGTGCATGGAATAAAAATA
>JBDHUU010000090.1:0-3198 GCA_039809285.1 Candidatus Levyibacteriota bacterium | reverse complement strand
TCCTACACTCATGAAATGGGATGCTGCATCAATAAGAATATCGGAGGATTGAGTTTTTATGAGTTCATTAATATATCTAGCACGTTCATGCCTAACTTTCCTATCATCTCCCACTCTTTTGGCATCAAATTCATGAAGTTTTGAGACAATACTTGCTGAATCTGCTGATTCAGGAGCAACAGGTATATTTTCTAGTGAAACTGGAAATGTCTGAACAGATGGTGTTGGAGGAAGAGCTTCGACTGGTGTTGGTGGTTCTAAAAGACCTACGCTAACTTCATTACCTTTGTTTTCCATACCTCTATCATCGATTAATTGTAAGGAAAAGTCAAGCTAATTTGAGCTAAATACTCTTTTTCTTATTACTTCTTTCTTACAAGAGTATGACGGATTTTTGACTCAACAATAGTATCTTAAGCCATAGGCTATCAGCATTCGCTTTTAGCTATTTTTTATGTCACAACCACTAACAGGCAAGAAAAAACTCCAAGCAGAAAAATTTTATGACAAGCTCCTAACCGTCATGATTAAGAAAAAGCTACCTTTCATGATTGGTGGAACCTTTGCATTTAATGAGTATACCGGACTAGATCGCCCGACTGGGGATATTGATATCATGATCCCCATTGAAGAGTATCCTAAAATACTCAAAACTCTTGCTGGAGAGGGATATAAAACAGAGTTAGCAGAAATCGAACTCAACTGGCTAGCAAAAATTACCGATCCTGACGGATTTTATACTGACATTATTTATGCTGAGCGAAATGGACTCCATAAAGTAGAAAAAGACTGGCTTAATGTAGCTCGAGAAGGCACCATTCTTGGTCATAAGGTACTTTTAGAACCAACAGAAGAGATGATCCGCTCGAAAAGTTATGTTCAGAATCGTCACCGAAGTGATGAAGGGGACGTTATCCATCTTATCCTCAAACAAGGAAAGACGCTTGATTGGGAACGACTGCTTGAAAAAATGGGACCTCACTGGGAACTCCTTATGGCTCGTATCATGATCTTTTTGTTCATTTATCCATCAGAGCGCGATTGTATTCCTAAGTGGGTTATCGCAGAACTCATGGGACGACTTGTCGATCTCTTCTCAACTAATGCACCTAAAGAAAAAATTACTCGCGGACTATTATTATCAAATGACTTTCAGGTTGGGACATCTCAATGGGGTTTCAAACCTGTTACTGAACTAAAATGAGTGAAAAAACAGAAAATAAAGTACGCCTCGCAGCAGTAGGAGATATTCACGTTAAGGAGCACTTCAAAGGTGAATATCAAAAGCTCTTTAGTGAGATATCAGATAAAGCAGATATTCTTTTACTCTGTGGCGATTTAACAGATCTTGGGTTACCAAGTGAAGCACGACTTCTCTCAGAAGATCTTCGATCTTGTCGGATCCCTGTAATAGGAGTTCTTGGAAATCACGACTACCAATCAAACTCAGCTGATGAGGTTAAAAGTATTCTTGAAGAAAATTCCCATGTGGAGATATTAGGAGAAGAGTCACTTGTCCTCAACGGAGTCGGGTTTGCCGGTACCAAAGGTTTTGTTGGAGGATTTGATGCGTATGCTCTTGGAGCATTTGGAGAACCAGAACTAAAAGCTGTTGTGGCAGAGCGAGATCGCCATGCAAATATTTTGGAAAATCAGTTAAAAGAACTTACCCCTCTTGAGAAAAAAGTAGTTATTATGCATTACTCTCCTATCCGGGCAACAGTTGCTGATGAGCCAGCAGATATTATGCCATTTCTAGGCTCTACTCGCTATGCCCAAGTAATCGATCAGTACGGAGCTACAGTTGTTTTCCACGGCCACGCAAATGCTGGACCCCACGAAGGAAAGACGATAACAGAAATACCAGTATTTAATGTAGCGATGCCACTGATGGAGACTATCACGCCAGATCAGCCCTACAAGCTCTACGAGATCTAGTTACTTCCCCATTCTTCTAACTCTGGTATGATACTCACTTAGAGCATTTTGAAAATCAAGCGGAGTAAAATTAGGCCAAAGAACATCCGTAAAATAAAGCTCCGAGTAAACAGATTCCCACATCATAAAGCCGCTGGTCCGCAGTTCTCCCCCTGGCCGAATACTTAGATCTACTTTAGGTAAACCTGCTGTATCCATCTGACTTTCAAGTAATTCAGGTGTAACGTGGGTTACTCCTTTTTCAATCAGTTTGTTGACGGCACGCACTACTGAATCATGTCCTCCATAACCTAAAGCAAAATTAACGGTAATTCTGTTATTTGTTTCACTATTCTCTTGGAGATCTTCAATATCTTCTACAATGTCACTTGGAAATTTACCGTAGTCACCTAAGATTTTGACCCGAACTCCCTGTTCTTTAAATCGATCTACAACAGGATCTTTCAGCATATGACGAAATACTTCCATGATATTTTTCTTTTCTTCCTCTGGCCGACCCCAATTTTCGGTCGAAAAAGCAAAGAGAGATAAATGGCTAATGCCTTCTTTAGCAGCCTCCTCCACAATCGGCTCTATACGCTGGGCACCTGCCAAATGACCTTCAAACGTGCTAAGACCGCGTTCTTCAGCCCAACGTCTATTGCCATCCATAGTAATAGATACATGCTCTAGGTTTTTCATAAGCTGAAGAATTATAACCAAATTAGACCTAAAAACTCAATCTAACCAGAATAGTTCGACAGACTCACTATAAAATTGCCACAAAAAAAGCAGAAAGCTGCTTGCAAATGTCCTTATTGGTCCTGTCTTCCAAATAAGGGTACAAACAGCTTCCTGCTTTCAGAAATGAATAGTGGGTAGTCTGTCCCGCCTCGCCTTACGGCGGGCGGGACAGACATGACCCGAGACATGGGAGGTTACTCCGGCGGAAAAGGCTTAGTAGCCAATTCCGGCTTTAGGATTGAGAATTTCTCGATGACACCCATATCACCACGAGTGGGAATGAGTATGCAATCGAATAACTCCTCATCTGTGACAATCTCGACGAGTACCCGCAAGGGGCACCCTTCGATCACGATATAGTCCGCAGCTGCCTCCAGGGCAATTTTTTTGAGAAGGGTAGCTCCCTCCTCCGTACTGATGCCTGAAGAACAGGTAAGGTTGGGAAGTGGTTCAGCCGTTATGCTGAATCCATTGATACCAAAAATCGGGGTCAAGACATCGAAGCCTGACCCGATTGGCCTCATCTTCCCTCCCTCG
>JBDHUU010000089.1:0-3255 GCA_039809285.1 Candidatus Levyibacteriota bacterium | reverse complement strand
TCATTCATATCCTTTTTGACTCTGAGTTAGAGGAAGCTAAAAAGCTCGTCAATTCCAATGGCGGCGACTGGGGTTATGTTATCATACCGCTTCAAGCTGGAGATAAGGATTTGGAGAAATGGCAGTCATTTATGGATAAAGCTAAAGAGGAGCATCTTATACCAATAGTTCGCCTGGCAACAGAGGGAGATTATTTTAATACGAGTGTCTGGAGAAAGCCTCAGGAAGAAGATATTATTGATTTTGCCAATTTCCTTAACTCACTTAATTGGCCAACCGAGAACAGGTATGTCGTTGTATTTAATGAAGTAAATAGGGGGGACGAGTGGGGTGGATCACTTAATCCAGCTTACTATGCACAGCTTCTGAGTTACACAGTGACAGTTTTTAAGGCATTGAACTCAAACTTTTTTATCATTAGTGGTGGGTTAGACAATGCAGCGCCGGACCAAGGTGATGCATTTATGAATGAATATACCTTCATGCGTGAGATGGATAAGGCAGTGCCGGGAATTTTTAATCAAGTCGACGGATTTGCCAGTCATTCGTATCCTAATCCAGGGTTTTCTCAGCCGCCATCGACAAAAACAGATAAGAGCATAGCAAGCTTTAGTTACGAAAGGGACTTACTTTCCCAGCTCACCTCAAAAAAGCTTCCCATTTTTATCACAGAGACAGGCTGGTCTAGCCAGAAAGTAAGTGATGATAAAAGGGCAGAGTACTACAAAGAAGCCTTCCAAAAAGTATGGAACGATCCCCAAATTGTCGCGGTCACTCCTTTTATCCTACGTGCTAGTGGGCCATTTGATCAATTCACTTTTATTAAGAGTGACTCAACCTATACTAAGCAATATAATGCCATCAAAGATATAGCAAAAGTTAAAGGTGCTCCTTCTCTCACAAAAACTGTCTTGGCTGCATCAAGTTATATCGATTCTGGTCTGGTAGAAAAATCTTTCAGTGATGATGTCAATGAGAGTCAAACTAATCCAACTCAGCTTTCAAAGATGCTGAGAGCAACATTTAAATGGGTGATGAAACTCTAGAGTTAGTTGTTAGTTAATCGAGAAAGGAGTATAAAAAGAGATTGTGATAACGATTATTCATGGTGATGATGTAGCCTCATCGCGTACTTTCCTTAACGAAGTAAGACAAAAGAATCCTGAAGTTACTCTTTTTAATGGTGAGGATCTAACAGTTACTGATCTTTTACAAATTGTAGATGGAGGGGGGCTCTTTGTCTCTGAAAAGATAATTTTTATTGAGAACTTTTACTCAAAAAAAAAGTCTGCAAAGGAATTTGAATCACTTATTACCATTATTAAAGACAAAACATTGGAGCATGACATTTTCTTATGGGAGGGAAAAGAATTAGATAAAAAGTCGCTCTCTCTTTTTAAACACGCAACAGTTAAAACATATAAGCTTCCCCAGACACTTTTTCTTTTTTTAGATTCTCTAAGACCAAGACAAGGAGAAAATTTAGTACTTCTCTATCAAAAAGTAATCACCACCGTTGAACCAGAAATGGTGTTTTTTATGCTTATTCGCCAAGTACGGCTTCTTTTAGCATTGTATGAGACAGGCACAGAACAGATAGATGAAGTAAAAAGGCTTGCTCCTTGGCAATTGAATAAGCTTCAGAAGCAAGCCGCTCTTTTTAGAAAAGATGAATTAATAAATCTCCACAATAAATTATATGTCCTTGATAACGGACTCAAGACAGGGCAGTTGAGCACTCCTCTAACAATTGCGCTTGACATTTTGCTCATCGATATTTAATATTTTGACATGGATATTGATCCAAAGATCTTTAAGGCATACGACATCCGCGGGATTTACCCTACAGATATAGACGAAGCAAAAGCTGCTCAGATTGCTAAAGCTATTTACAAATTCTTCCAAGAAAAGCTGAATAAAGAAGAGGTTACTGTTGCTTTAGGGTGGGATATGCGAACTTCAAGCCCAAGCATTGTTGAGAGTGTTAGAAAAGCTCTTCTTGATGCTGGAGCGCATGTAGTCAACTTAGGATTAGTCTCTACACCTACTTTTTATTTTGCTGTTTCTCATTTTGGCTATGAGACAGGAATCACTATTACTGCATCTCACAATCCTAAAGAATATAACGGAATGAAGTACGTTATTAATACTCCACAAGGACTTCTTAAAATCGGCAAGCCTACCGGCATGGAAGACGTTAAGAAGATGGCATTACAGGGAATCGACTTGCCTCAAAAAGAAGGCAGACAAGAAAATGCTCCAGAATTAACGTCACTTGAAGTAGATAACGCGCTTAAACTTCTAGAAAATCCTCAATTAGATAGATTTAAAATAGTCGCAGATCCTGCAAATGCTATGGGGATTGCTTATCTTAACGCGCTTGAGAAGAAAGTCCCTATGGAACTTATTAAAATGAATTTTGAACTTGACGGCACCTTCCCTATTCATCAACCTGATCCAATGCAGCCTAAAAACCTTGAAGACGCTCAGAAAAAAGTTATCGAAGCTGGGGCCGATCTTGGACTTGTTCCAGATGGCGACGGTGATCGCTTATTTATCCTTGATGAGAAAGGTCAGGTGGTCTCACCTTCTGTAATTACCAGCCTGATAGCAAAGGAGCTATTTAAAGAATTCCCAAATAGCAAGGTAGTAGTTGACGTAAAGTATATTTACAATGCCAAGAAGAATATTGAGGCTATGGGTGGAGAGGTACTGCCATCAAAAACAGGGCATGCTTTCATTACCGAACTGATGACCAAAACTGGAGCACTTATGGCTGGTGAAGCTTCCGCCCATTATTACTATCGAGCAACTGGGAACGCAGAGTCTCAAGTAATTACCATCATTGCTCTTCTCAAAATTCTCACAGAAGAGAAAAAACCTCTATCTGAAGTTGCAAAAGAATTCCAGAAGAGTTTTGAGTCAGGAGAAATTAATTTTGAAGTCAGCAATGCTCAGCAAGTTATGGATCAAATAAAAGAAAAGTACAGTGACGGTGAATTTTCTGATCTTGATGGAGTTATTATTTCCTACCCTGATTGGAAGATGAGCCTGAGGACTTCTAACACCGAGCCGCTTCTTCGATTCAATCTAGAGGCGTGGACTAAGGAAACGATGGAAGCCAAACGAGACGAAGTAATCACTCTTATCAAGTCAGTGGCAATTGAAGAGACTCAAACGAATAGCCACTAATCTATGTCCTCCCCTCTTCACTCACATGAATTACGTGTTGCAATAGAAGCAGCTAAAGCGGGT
>JBDHUU010000088.1:0-3364 GCA_039809285.1 Candidatus Levyibacteriota bacterium | reverse complement strand
TGGTGTAGTGGCCTCCCTTTTGGCATTTATCCCTATACTCGGTACTATTATTTCTGGCGTACTTTGTGTATTACTGGCACTGACCCAGGGGTGGATAGTGAGTGTCTTTGTCCTCATTTACTTTATTGTTGTTCATATTATAGAAGGAGATATTTTAGGTCCTCGTATTGTCGGAAAAGCGATCGGTCTCCACCCATTAGTCTCAATTCTTGCTCTTATCGCCGGTTCTGAACTCTACGGCATCTTAGGTGCCCTTTTTGCGGCTCCTGTTGCAGGCCTTATTCAGGCTATTGTTATAGCTATTTGGACTGAGTGGCGAGCAACTCATCCGGAGGAATTTAAAAAAGGAAGAGCTAAACTATTAACTAGCCTGCTTTCATCAAAGAAATAATCTCCATTGACACGATCTTTTAATCCTCACTATCATACGAATACATGGGTGTAATTATTCAGCTTATTGTTTTATCAGTCTCTCTAGCACTCGATGCAGTGAGTGTGAGTATGGCTGGCGGAGTGGAAGTCAAGCAGGCTAAAATTAATCACGCTGTAAGAATTGCCTTTTTCTTCGGCCTTTTCCAAGCGATAATGCCTCTTTTAGGTTGGGTAGTTGGTCATACGATTACTTTTGCAGTTTCATCCTATGCGCCATGGCTTGCTTTTATTTTACTTACTTGTATTGGGCTGGTCATGATAAAAGAAGCACAAGAAGAGAAAAAAGAAAAAGATAAGAGTATTCTTTCCTATAAAACTCTTATTCTCTTAGCTTTTGCCACAAGTATAGATGCATTTGTCGTTGGAATATCGTTGGGTCTTATTAAGATCCCTCTCCTTCTTGCGGTAAGTGTAATAGGTACTATCACATTTTTGCTTTGTATTCCTGCTTTTCTTTTCGGCAGTCATCTTAATCGTTACTTCGAAGGTAAACTTGAATTATTCGGTGGTGTAGCCCTTATTCTTATTGGATTGAAAATTCTCCTCTCTGCATTTTTCTAGCTTCCTGGTACAATACCAGACATCATGGCTAAGAAAAAGTCTCAAAAAAGAACAATGAGATTAACGCCGAGACACAAAATAGCGATAATCTGTGCGCTTATTTCATTTTCATATTTTCTCTATCTCTATTTTCCCTATTACCTTTTCTCTTCTCACCACAATGTACCCGAAACAAAAAAGAATATAGAAAAAGTAATTCCTAAAGATGTTAAATCAGCCCATCTTTCAGCCTCTACTTCAGCTAGATTTCGGATTCCCATCCTTATGTATCACTATGTTGAATATGTAAAGGATAAAAATGATCACACAAGGCAATCTTTAGATATTGAGCCTCATATCTTTGATGCTCAAATAAAGACGTTAGCTGAAGCACACTTTACCTTTTTAACAATGAGCGATGTCTCAGAAATCTTAGATGGTAATAAGACTTTACCGGAAAAACCTTTAGTTCTGACCTTTGATGATGGTTATCGGGATTTTTATACTGACGCATATCCGATTTTAAAAAAATACCATGTTAAAGCAACAGCGTATGTTGTTCCCGGCTTTTTTGATAAGCCTAATTATTTACTCATATCCCAAGTTAAAGAGTTAGGCAAAGACGAGACAATTGAGTTAGGAGCACATACGATGCATCATGTGTATCTTAAAGATATGGCATCTATCTTTGCAGAGCGGGAGATACTTCAAAGTAAATATACATTGGAGGATATTATTCATAAGCCGGTTATTTCATTTGCGTATCCTTATGGCGCTTTTGATAATCAGGCAATTGAGCTTACGAAAAAGGCTGGATTTAGTACAGCTGTTTCAACAATTGGCGGTATTACCGCATCTGTTGATAATCGCTACTTTTTATTCAGGGTGAGGTCAGGTAATATGACAGGAGAAGTTCTTTTAAACTATTTACAAAATCCTCCTTATAGTGAGTAAAATAGTAAAGATTAGATTATGTTCACAATATTTTCTGAGTAAGATAAATTCCCATAGTAGAGGTTGACAGTAATTCAAAATTGCGTTACGGTGGAAATTAATGCGAAAACTGTCTGTGCTTTTGCTGCCCGTTGCCTGTCTTGTGGTTATTTGTCTTTCGTTTTATCTTTTAGCTTCTTCTTCACTTTTACCGCGTGTTCAGAAAGCTAGTGCAGCAGGTAGTCATAAAAAGATAATTCGTAAAATGACCTTATTTGTAACTCCAACTCCTACAAAAGAACCAACTCCTACACCATCCTTTACTCCGACACCGACTCCAACAACGATTCCGACTCCAACCCCAACTCAACCAGCTTTGCCATCTGTTATACAGTCTGTATCTTCTGATTCAATTCAAAGTTATATCATGCAAAAAATTAATGAATATAGATCATCCCTTGGCCTCTCCCGTGTTACAACAGATGGCAACACATGTAATTTCGCTAAGACACGTGCGCAGGAGATTACAACAAGTTTTAACCATGACGGCTTCACGAGTAGAATTAATAATCACTCACTTCCCTATTCAACCTATCACGAGGTAACAGAGAATATAGCCATGACCAGTGATTATAAAGAAGTGGTGACAATGTGGATTAATTCTCCAGGACATGCTGAAAATATGAGAAGGGATACTCCTTTTGTTTGTGTTGAAAGATCTGGAAACTACTATGCATATGAAGGGTGGAGTCAGTAGAGTTTCAATGAGTTGATTTCATGCGCTGTCTTTGCATTTAATTGATGTGCCATTGTATACTAGAGTCGACATGACACTTTCAATTATTGTTAGTACTTTTAATATTCGCGATCTTCTCCGTGATTGCCTCCTCTCCCTCGAAAAAGCCCGTCCCGCTATGCAGAAAGCTGGATATTCTTTTGAGGTGATTGTCTCAGATAATGGATCGGATGATACTGATGAAATGATGAAGGAAGAATTTCCTCATATGAAGTATCGCCGAAATGGCAATATTGGCTTTTCGGCTGGTAATAACATTGTTCGCGACTTATGCACTGGAGAGTATATTCTTATGCTCAACGCAGACACAACGGTAGAAGAAGACACACTTCCTGAGTCCATTAAGTACATGGAAGACCACCCTGATGTTGGCGCAATGACCTGCAAGATAGTGATGACCGATGGGACATTAGATAGAGATGCCAGGCGTTCATTCCCTACCCCTTGGGTGGCATTTACTCATATGAGTAAGCTAGATCGAATTTTTCCAAAATCTAAAATTTTTGGCAGGTATTGGGTAGGATATCTTGATCCAGATCAAGAATCCGAGGCAGACGTAATCGAAGGAGCATACTGTCTCGTACCTAAAAAAATTATGGATAAAATTATCATATTATGGATTAAATTTAAATAATTTCAATTAAGTTAAACTAATTAGTATAT
>JBDHUU010000087.1:0-3524 GCA_039809285.1 Candidatus Levyibacteriota bacterium | reverse complement strand
AAGTATACCATATTTAGCTATTAAGAAGCATAATATGGTATAAATACTCTACGATGGATGAGATTAATAACTATTTAAGTAAAAAAGATCCGATTCTGGCGGAGATAATTAAAAAAGTCCCCCCTTTTGAAAGGTATAAAGCTAGCAATTATTTTGAAGCATTAACTGAATCAATTGTCTCTCAGCAACTATCGGTAAAAGCAGCAGATACTATTTGGAAACGTTTTATCGCTTTATTATCAGATAATAAAGTGACTGCAGAAAATGTATGGGAAGTACCTGATCAAAAGATACGAGATGCTGGAATCTCGTGGTCAAAGATTTCCTATATTAAAGACCTCGCTAAAAAGACTATGGAATCAGGAATACTTTTTGAACAATTCGAAATTATGAGTGATGAAGAAATTATTACAGAACTGGTAAAAGTTAAAGGGATTGGGAGGTGGACTGCTGAGATGTTCTTGATGTTTGCTATGGAACGTCCAGATGTTTTCTCATATGGCGATTTAGGTCTAAGACGAGCAATTCAGAAGTGGTATGAGTTAGATCATGAACCCACCCAAGAGGAGGCGGATAAAATTGCAAAGATGTGGCAGCCCTATCGTACCATCGCATCTCGTTATTTGTGGCGAAGTCTTGAATTGTGATACGCTTTTTATATGAATATTGGTTTTTTTGAAATTGAAGAGTGGGAAGAGTCATTTCTTAAAGAGAAGTTGGTCGGTCATACTCTTACCTTCGATCAAAATCCTCTTTCCGTAAGCTCTCAAAATCTTTCCAATATTGCAATACTGTCAATTTTTATTTATTCAGAAATTACACAGGAACTCTTAGACAAAATGCCCAATCTTAAAATGATTGTTACCAGGTCCACAGGTTATGATCATATAGACATAAAAGCTTGTCAGGCAAAAAATATCATAGTGACAAATGTTCCTGAGTATGGAACTCAGACAGTGGCAGAACATACATTTGCACTTCTACTAGCACTCTCTCGAAAACTTATCCCATCTATAGAGCGGACACGAAGAAGCGATTTTACGTTGGACGGCTTACGAGGTTTCGACCTCTATAAAAAGACAATTGGAGTGGTTGGTGCTGGAAATATTGGTCAGGCAGTGATTCGTATTGCCAAAGGCTTTGGCATGGATGTACTAGTATTCTCTCGACACCAAAATATAGAGCTAGCTAAATCTCTTGGCTTTATGTATGTAGATCTTGCTCATTTGTATCAAGTCTCAGATATTATTACCTTTCACGTTCCGCTTACTAATGAAACTACCCATATGATTAATAAAGAGACGTTACCAAAATTGAAAAAGGGTGTTGTTATTTTAAATACTGCCCGCGGTGGAATATTAGAAACAGAAGCTATTCTCATGGGGCTTGAGCAAGGAATTATTAAAGGAGCGGGAATAGATGTGTTAGAAGAAGAGTGTTTTGTCAAAGAAGAACGACAACTTCTGACGGATCAGTTTATCAAAGAATGTGACCTTAAGACTCAGCTTCTTAATCATGTCTTGGTAACGAAAGAGAATGTCTTAGTGACGCCTCACAATGCTTTTAATAGCCAAGAAGCATTACAACGTATCCTTGACGTTACTGTTGAAAACGTGCTATCGTTTGCCCAGGGAAAGGCGATAAATATTGTCGCTTAGTAATTTATGAGTGATTATTCTTCTTGGGAACGAAAAGCAAAATTACTTCGTGTTTTATCACTCGAGTCTACCACAGCTGCTGGATCTGGACATCCTACGTCTTGTCTTTCTTCAACCGATCTGATGACCGTTCTATTTGATAGTTATTTTAGCTATGATTTGGATAATCCCCTCAACCTTAATAATGATCGCCTTGTTTTTTCTAAAGGTCATGCATCCCCTTTATTTTATTCACTCTATGCAATTGCTGGTGCTTTCCCATTAAAGAGCCTGGAGACACTTCGGAAGTTTGACAGTGATTTGGAAGGTCATCCTACGCCTCGTTTTAAGTATACAGATGCAGCCACAGGTTCACTTGGGCAAGGTCTATCAGTAGGTGCTGGAATGGCTTATGTAATGAAGGAACAAAACGATGCAAAAGTATATGTCTTACTTGGAGATGGAGAATTAGCAGAAGGACAAATTTGGGAGGCAGCGAATTTTGCTTCTTACTACAAATTGCATAATCTTATTGCAATTGCAGATATTAATAGACTTGCTCAAAGCCAGGAGACGATGTTTGGACATCATGTCAAACAGTATGAGAATCGATTTAGAGCATTTGGATTTGAAACAGTCGTCATTGATGGTCATAATTTCAAAGAAATTGAGGGAGCATTTAATGATGCTACATCTAACAAGGGGGGGAAACCTTTTATCATTATCGCCAAGACAGATAAAGGACATGGTGTGTCATTTTTGCAGGATAAAGATAACTGGCATGGAAAAGCGCTTAAGAAGGAGGAGCTTGAAAAGGCTTTAAGCGAATTAGGAAGTGTTGATAGAAGTCTCAGATTTGAACTAAAAAAGCCGCTACCTCCTGAAACAGAAGGAACTAGTAAGCCTCCCAATATGATAAGTCTGAATTATGAAAAGGATACGGAGGTTGCGACTCGTGAAGTATATGGAAAAGAATTATCTGAGTTAGGTAAAATCGATTCAGCAGTTATGGCACTTGATGGAGATGTTAAAAACTCTACTTTCAGTCAGGATTTCCTCAAAGATCATCCACGGCAATTTATTGAATGCTTTATTGCAGAACAAAATATGGTGAGCGTTGCTGTAGGACTTTCACGCCTTGGGAAAAAGCCTTTTGTCTCAACTTTCGCTGCTTTTCTGACGCGAGCATCTGATCAGATCAGAATGGCAGCTCTATCTGATGCTACTATCTGCTTTACAGGATCTCATGTAGGTGTCTCAATTGGTGAAGATGGCGCATCACAAATGGGTTTAGAGGATATCTCGCTTTTTGGTACGATCCCTGATAGTGTTGTGGTCCAGCCGTCAGATGCTGTATCAACAGCCAAACTTCTTAGGCAGCTCTATTTAAATAAAGGTATTTCTTATATGCGGACGCTTCGTCCGAAGACTCCTGTTCTTTATGAAGTAGATGAAGATTTCAGTATTGGAGGCTCAAAGATTCTTCGCCACAGTACAGCAGATGTACTAACTGTTGTGGCAACTGGCATTACCGTGGTTGAAGCGCTAAAGGCACAGGAACAATTAGACGAAGAAGGTATCAAGGTACGAGTAGTTGACTGTTATTCAATAAAGCCTGTAGACAAAAACACCTTAGAAAAATGTCTCCAAGAGACCAAGTTGAGAACTATCATTACTGTTGAAGATCACTTTATTCATGGAGGATTGGGAGATTTTGCTCTCGAAGCTTTAAGTCAGTCTAATGCTACTATTAAGAAATTAGGTGTTGATCATATATCAAGGTCTGGAACGAAAGATGAACTTCTTTCAGATGCAAAAATCGATGCAGCAGCAATTATTGCTGCTATTAAAGCCTTACTATAAAACTGCCATATGAGTTTTCATAGA
>JBDHUU010000086.1:0-3556 GCA_039809285.1 Candidatus Levyibacteriota bacterium | reverse complement strand
GTCGCACTCGCTGGAGGTATTGCATTTGGGTTAGGCGGACAAGATACAGCTCGAGCGATACTTGAAACACTTCGCAAAAGGTTAAAGTAATTTGTTTTCGAGGGTATTTTTCGCTATAATAAGTCAGACCATTCCTATTAGTAGGGTGGTCTGATTTTATAAGTACCGCTCTTAAGAATCATTTTCGGCGCCATCGTCTAGCGGCCTAGGACCCAACGTTTTCAGCGTTGTGATCAGGGGTTCGAATCCCCTTGGCGTCACCAACCTACGCTATATTTTGCGTTATAATAATTTGATCGGTGGGAGTTATTGTATATTTTAATGTAATTGTTATATCTTTTTTTACCTTGGTATGGATAGGACTCTCACTTTTTCTTAGGCTTAATAAAAAGAAAAGCTTCGTATATTTGCTATTCTTCACGATATTTTACATCTATATCTTTAAGGTTCTGGACTACACGTTTCTTCAATTCCAATCTCTTCTTCTTCTCAAACTCTTTACACCAAGCCTTATGCTGCGTGGGATAGAAGCCGAAATGTCTTTAAATGTAGTTCCCCTCATAACACTTACTTCTAGGGATATAATGACCTCATTTCTTAATATAATACTTTTTACTCCTTTGGGGTTTGGAATACCTTTGATTACTCATCTCAGAATGAAAAAGGTATTTACAATTGGAGCGATTTTTAGCATCATTGTTGAATTATTGCAGTTACTAACGGGCTATTTAGCAAAGACTACCTTCCGAATTGCAGACATAAATGATGTTATATTTAATACTGTTGGGGTAGTAATTGGCTATGGTTTGTTTATTGGATTTGTGCGTTTGTTTCGTCTTATAACTTACAAAAGGAAAGTGTCTGCAAATCCTATTTTACGCTACCTTTGCGAGCGACCACAGGTCGATAAATAATGATTGTGAATCGTTGCTTCACCAGTTGAGGTTGAAACCCTTGTATCGGAACATCTTAGTATCTGTTTGTAGAAGGCTTTACTTCAGAAGAAGATTGGTCATTAGGTGTCAATTCTCCCCATTTGCCTCTTTTTTCAGGAGGGAGCATCTCGGAGAGAGCCAACATTACAGTCTCTCCTTCTTGCATCATTTTTTGATAGACAGCATTTGCTCTATCTTTTTCTTCATCAGTAAGAGTTTTTCTCAGAGGAATATTGATAAATCTTTCCAAGAGTTGAAGGTCTTCTTTCGGAATTGGCTCCAACTCAATAGGCTGTCCAAAGCTAACACTAGCTTGAGGTCTATTACGCTGGATAAGTCTCTTTGCAGTTCCTTTGACGTCTTTCACTAAAGAACGTATAACGTCAGGGGAAGCGTGAATATCAACAGTTGCTGGGATAATTGGCGCTCCGGTGAGATGGGCGAGAGTGAGAGCTGACAGACCAGGATGATGGGGCAAATGACCACTGTATTCAGGTCTATGCGCAGCCGTTACCATAGATTCTCCCTTCTTCATTGCTTCAACCATTTTTTCATAATCTTCAACTCTGTAAAGGTGCTGAGCTTGCCGTTGATGCTTAGTCTCTTCATTCGTTGATACAGGATAGAGTCTATTATTTCCTGCCCACTCCATAAATCTGCCCCCAACAGGTATTTCAAGATGTGTTGATTGAGCTGCGGCAGCGACCTTCCTAAACGGAGATGCTTCTCCAATGACTGTCTCTAACGTAATGTCTGAGAGATGGTCCGAGGCAATCACAACGGGACGATCCTTTGGCACAGCAAGAAGATTTTTATAGCCCTTTCTTTCAGTTATGGATAATTCTAGACGCGAGTGAAGTTTAGAGAAGAACTCCATACGTGATTTATCTTCACTACGAATAATTTTTTCTTTAGGAACTAAACTTTCATTTCCTGTGTCCATTGTCTCGAGTATACCAGATAGTTATTTAGCCCGTTTATACTCAACAGCAATTGACTTATAGTAATTCTTTTGCTAAGCTTCTCAGGCTTGTAGTAAAGGATAGACTTCCGTCAAATGGCGGAATGCAGTCTTATTTCTTTATTCAAGTAACTTGCACATTTACAAGTTACGGAAAGTTATTATTACCACAGCTGATGGCGCTTTGTGTATCTATTTTGGTTTGGTACATAGTGCGCCATCAACTGATGGATTTCATTCACAACGTCGGTTCAGGAGGATCTCATGGACACTCTCAGTAACGAAATGCTCCTGTGCATTTTGCTCGGTTTTTTCATCGCTGCAGTTATAAGCCTACACGATGGAAAGAAGAGAGCTCACAAAAACTGGAAGAGCTCTACCATTGCTGGGCTAATCATCAGCGCTGCTTTCCCTTATGGGATTGTGGCCATCGCAGTCGGAGCATTTTTCGGCTACGCAGGATGGAAAATGTTCTGTGACTTTTTTCCGTTGACGGAATAATAACAACTCTGAAAGGAGTAGGTCATGAAACTCGTTCTAGAGCTTATAGCAACAGCTACCCTGTTGGGCTTTACTGTTGCTCTTGGCTCAGAATGCTATTTGGGACGAGACCTGGCTCTCAAGCAGCCAGGATGCTCGCTCCTCATCGGTTTCATCATTGGAGTCACTCTCCATCCAGGAGGATATGGGTGGGCTGTTGGATGTGTATCTGGCCTCTTAGGCTGGATCGTCTATAGCCATCTCTTTTCGATAACGAAACAATAAATCACGAAAGGAAAAACCGTTTTCATCCTAGGGATGATGCTAGGTCTCCTAACATCGCTTCTCATAGGATATGCCAAAAGGCTAGTGCCCCTGTCAGCATATCACCGTTTATTGTATCGCTTACGAGCGGTGCATTCGTCTTCGGCCGGGGAGAATTGTTCGTTTATTGGGTCACCGCCAACCTCTTCGGTTGGTTCATCTACCGGATATTTTTCTCGCCGAGTGCGAGAAGATAACACAACTTTCCGTTCACTTGTGATGCGTCCGCAGGGGTAAATTTAGTTCTCGACTTGATTTATCCCTGCACCACCTAATTTTACACTATCAGCTGATTGCTTTCCGTACTACTATCACCTATAATTGATGATTGCTAATCCCTCCAACTATATGGAAAAAATTGTCGTTAAAGGTGCTCGTGAGCACAACCTCAAAAACATTGATTTAGAGATTCCTAAAAATAAACTGGTCGTTCTTACTGGTCTTTCTGGTAGCGGAAAATCCTCTTTAGCTTTCGACACCATCTATGCTGAAGGACAGCGCCGCTACGTAGAGAGTCTTTCATCTTATGCCAGACAATTCTTAGGTACGATGAAAAAGCCTGATGTCGATTTAATTGAAGGATTATCTCCAGCAATTTCTATTGATCAAAAATCCACCTCTCACAACCCACGTTCGACTGTAGGCACCGTCACAGAAATTTATGACTATTTAAGACTGCTTTTCGCTCGTGTAGGACATCCACATTGCCCAAATTGTGGGAGAGAGATTGCCCAACAGTCCAAAGAGCAAATTACCGAGTCTGTTATAAATATGCGAGTTACCCAAGCCGAACCAGGTAAAAAATTTGTCAGAGTTATGATCCTTGCACCAATAGTTAAGGATAAGAGGGGAGAAT
>JBDHUU010000085.1:0-3720 GCA_039809285.1 Candidatus Levyibacteriota bacterium | reverse complement strand
ATGAAGCATCTCAATATACCTACGTGTATTTAGCGCATACAAATCTGTTTCAACATCACAGCGCACAATAGCTATACGAAGAGGAGCTTCCTCAGAAGATTCTCCGAACATAGTATGCAGTGACTCAATCAGTCTACCAATTGTCGTTTCTGAAAGCGGTTGGAGATGGTAGGCAAGCTGCTCAGCCATCATAAGAGCACTAGCACCATCTTTGCCTTCAATCTCATTAACCTTGATCGTTTCATCATCGTGGATAATACAATCAACACGAAATGTGAGAGGTACTCTAAAATCAAGGTCTTTACCCATAAAACGTTGGTAGATATCCGGTAGCTGTGGCAACACACGGCCAAGATAGACTAAATCTTCACCGAGCTGATCAAGAAGTTTTTTTGATCCCAGAGGAAGCGCTATAGGCTCAGCTGTTATGCGGAAAGTCGGCTCATTGACATTTTCTTTGCCATAAAATGGACCAAGCTTTTTAATAATTTCGTATGCAGTATTGGATGAGGTGACTAAGCGGTCGAACTCGGACAAAGTGAGCCCCAACCGCTTGGCATGATCTTCACGATCGTTTTCGTGAAGCTGAAATGTCTGTCCGTACATATTTTGCAAAAAAAAATTATACACCCGAGGATCAATTTTGTCTACATATGGTCTGCAAAATGTCTGATGTACTACAACTCGTTACTCTCCAGTGTAAATGAAAATTATGTCCTATAGCTTCACAATGCATCTTTTTCGTGATATACTATATTCATGTCATCATTAACCTTTAAGGTGGTTTGTGAAGCTCGTGAGGCAAAGTCTCTGTGGGAAGAATTCTCTCCCCACCTAACAATTGACGATGAGTGGGAATTTCGTAACATCTTCACCAGTGATCTTAACCTTCCTTTCTACTTTCTCGTAGGTTTTGATGGAGATAAAGCTATTGGGCTTCTTCCCCTACAATTAAACACTCTTAAAGGACTTTCTCCGAAGCTGTTAGCTATGAGTCAGCCATATTTGGAATTTTTCTCAGGTATTGATACTGATGACAATCGTATTTTTTTACTTTCTGGCTATGAAAACCGTGCTCCTGAATTTCTCGCAGAGTTAGATAAACCAACAATTCTCTCTTCACTACGAGAGCCATATTCATTCAATGATGTTACTTCTACTCATTATCTGGATAGATATGAATTGGATTTAACACAATTTAACAACTTTGATGACTTTCTGCAGAAAAATTTTGATGGAATCAGCCGCCAACGCTTAATAAATCGATTAAACAAAATTAGTAAAACCTACATAGTAGAAATAAAGGATGCTCAGCCAGAGGATGTTGAGCTCCTATTTAAGTTCAGTATTACCCGCTTTGGAGAAAAATCTTCATTTACTATGCCTCAACGTCAAAGAATTTATCATGACTTACTAAAGAAATTCCCCATCGACTTATTTACCATAAATCTTAATGATGAGCCTAAAGCTATTTCGTTTTGTATTATGCATAATGATACCTACATTACGCTCAATATTGGTTATGACTATGATATCCGTGATATCAGTAAGCTTCTCGTTGTAACTCAAATTCAACGAGCAATGGAAAAGGGCTTTAAACGCTTTGATGCAGGCCAAGGAGACAATGGCTGGAAAGAACACTTCCACTTAAAGAAGATCCCTCAGTACAAACTCTCACTTAATCTTCCTCCTACTGAGACTGAGTAAGTTTTTTAACTTTCCTAAAGTCCTCAAGCATTCCTTCTTTAAATTTCAAAGGAAAACGTAACACAGCAGCTGGGTGATACGTCAAAAAATACTTTATGCCGTCTTTTTCCTCTATTACTTTTCCCCGCTCCTTCGTCACAAAAACTTTTTTCTGAAGTACTCCCTCAGCAGCAACTCTTCCGAGTAATACAACAAATTTAGGTTTAATGACAGCAAATTGCTTCAATAGATGAATTCTTCCATGGGCTATTTCCTCACTTGTTGGCGTTCCCCTCACGGGTAAGTATTTAACAGGACTAGTTATATAGACATCTTTCTCGTCATCAAGCCCGATCTCGCGAATAAGCTTTCTGAGAAGTTGTCCGGATCGTCCAATAAAAGGTCTGCCTGATTTGGCTTCCTGCTTTCCTGGTGCCTCACCGATAAAGACAATCTTTGCATCAGGATTTCCCTCGCCTGGGACTGCTACACCAATTTTATCTTTTTTACAGATCTTACAATTCTTAATTTCTAAAGCAATTTGGTCGAGTTGCTGCTGCTTGGTCACGATCTCTATTCTACACAATTAGAAGATAATTACCAGAGATTAGCGAGGATTTCTAGGAAGAGAACGTTCACTCATATTTCTCCAGAGCGAGTCTGCTTCAAATGGCTGACCCAGAAGAACTATTCCTTCAGGAGGATTAGAAAAATCAATGAGGGTAATACCATTTTTCTCCATTTGTCTAAGATCTACCACTTGTTCTTCGTGGAGGTCAAGCCCATCATCTCCTCCTGGATCGACATTAATGAATCCTTGTTCGGGAGAGCTCATACTTGTACCGTAGCAAAAGATTTTACTATATGCAAGAGGTTGTTAAGCCTGTTCGCGGTAGTGCTTCATTACTTCAAAAAGTACGATAGCCAGGCTCACCATCACGTTCATCGATTTATTCACTCCCCACATAGGTATTTCGACAATTCCATCTGATGCCCGCATTGCCTCCTCTGAGACTCCATCTGACTCGTGCCCCACGATAAGAGCAGTTGGGAACGTGTAATCAACACTGTCATACGGAACGCTTCTTTTATCAAGTTCCACTGAATATATCTTTATCCCAGGAACGTCTTGTCGCAGAAACTCGATCGCATCTTTAGCTGAGCGGAAATACTCCCACTCTACCCACTCAGTCGTATTAATCGAGGCTTTTTTTATCCGAGTATGAGGTGGCGTCTCTGAGGCTCCGCAAATAAATACCTTTTCGGCGGCAACTGCATCAGCCAAACGAAAGATAGCGCCTATATTATAGGTATCTAAGACATTATCAATTATGAGATAAACGGGATTTTTTTTTATGGATTGAAGTTGTTCTTGATCTGGGACAGTTGTCCGTAGTTCGGATGCACCTAATTTCATCATAGGAGCATATTATACACCACTGTTAAGGCTCTGGAGTTACTGTAGGCTTAGGGGTAAGAGATACTTTTGGTGAAGGAGTTATTCCAGTCTTTACGTTCTTAAGGTCGGACTTTTCTTGCTGTTCAACTTGCTTAAGCTGATTTTGGAGGTCTTTGATGGTTTGCTTTAGAGTAGTTAATTCTGTCTCCCGCTGCTTTCTGAGGGCATCTACTTTTGCCAAATAGTCCTGGAGGGCCTTTTTGCGGGCGGCCTTGAACGCCACCTGACTGTCTTTTGTACCCTGCTTTATGGCTGTTTCCTTTTGAGCCTGTTTCTCTGCTGCTTTACTCGCTAACCGATCCTGCGTATTCATTTTTTTCTGTAAAGAAGTGATTGAAGTCTTTAAGCCAAGGACTGCTTCATCTACTTCCCTATCAACATTCGCTGCTATCTCGTGATCGATATCACTTTGAGGCAAAGCATCCTCTGATATTACTCGAGCATCACGCAATACCTCAGAGGTAGCGACTAATTTCTGTGCAAAAGCTGTATCAGGAACCTGTGCCTCGACCATTTCAATTGCTGTACGGTAATCGGTAAGTGCTTGATGAATATTACGAGCAAGCTGGGTAACA
>JBDHUU010000084.1:0-3853 GCA_039809285.1 Candidatus Levyibacteriota bacterium | reverse complement strand
GAGTTTGTTCAGTCTGACTAGTAATCTGTTGAGTGGTAAAAGCCATATCATAGGAAAGAATCAGAGCTATCTCTTCTGGTTTAAGCTTATCTACAAATGTCAGCATATTCGCAGAAGAAAGGCCTTGTAATTTATTGAAAAATAGTTCTTGTTGTTCAGGGGTTGGAAGTGTCTTATGAACACGCATTAGAATCTTAGCAATGCTTTCCGTTGGAATAGTAGGGAATTGTTGACGATGATTTTTTAGAAGATTTTGGAAGGTTTGTGTCTGTTCCTGGTTAAACTTTTTTTCATATTCGTCAGGAGAAGTTTCGAATGAAGCAAAGCCCATTATTTCATTGGAGACATATGTTTCAAGAGCTTTTTGCTGTCCTGGTGTTTTTTGTTTTTTTGTGTCAGAAAGAGATAGGACACTGATAGCTAAATTATCCAACCGTTCCTCCCAGCTCATTTCCTTAACCTCTTTTGGTTCTTTATCTTTGCGATCAGCCATCAGTTGAGACAGCTTGAAGAGTCTTTCAGATTTAGGAATTTCCTGTAATGTTCTATTACCTAATTCTTCGTACCGTTTTGGTTGTTGTTCCTCAGTGAATTTAAGAAGTGTCTGTTGCGCTCTCCCATGTCCTAAAAGTGACAGAGTAGTCATAAAGCGACCTTTGTCATATCCCTCCCACGTGCCATGAAGATGGAACTCCTCACCATCTTCGGCAATGATTTCACTACAGCCATCCGAGGTTTTGATAGGACCTTTAGCAGATGAATCAGTAAACTTAGCAAATTCTTCCTGATTATCGCCAAAGAAATGCTGGAGAGTTTTGAGATCAGAATTAAATGCCTGATCGACAACTAGCATTTCATACAAGAAGCGGGGAAGGTCAGCTTTTCCGTTTGGCATAGGTACATCGTATGCCCTCGCGTGTTTTATTAACTGTTCATATTGTTTTGTTCCTGTCTCAAGTGAAAGAGAGGAGATATCAAAGGCTAGATCCAAGACCTGAGTTTCACCAGTCTGCTCGGCTGCGTGGCCATCGTCGACTTTGACGATGCCATAGAGAGTGAGCGCACCGTTCTCGTCTACTTCATACTTTCTATTAAGTTTTTGCTGTAATTCATCTTCGTGTGGTAGTGACTTTTGATGTTGTTCAAGCAATTGTGAAGGTGGGGAATAGAACATCTCAAGTATAGGATGTGGTATGGTCTCAAATGGTGGCATAGCCACTAAATAAGGTTCACGAGTTATCACGGTAACGGATGGCGTTAAGGGTTGTGTTGTACTATCAGGAAGAGATGGTTGGTAGCTAAATTTTTCTGACATAGGTAGCGAGTTTGTCCTTCAGGATGAATGGTACCGTTGCACATAGTGTGCAAGAGGAAAATTCATCCACCCCGAAGGACGGATGTACAAAGTTGGTGCCCACGGTTAATGAGAGGTTATTTATGGCTTCTTCGGGCCGATAGAGGTTGATCCCGTCGGCTTGCTGATGGGAGTAGAGGTACCGGGTTTGTGGTTGGGATTACCACATTGCTGGCACATACCTATCACCTCCTCTCTTTGTTCGATTTTCCTCACTCATCGCAAGGAAGCGGACACGATGTATCCTCTCACTAACCGCGGGCTTTCAATCCGCCAACCGATGGACTCAAAGCCCACGATTACAGTACTTCGCAAATGAAATACGAGAGAATAAGATCTTCTTGTACCTTATTAATTGACATTGCGATCACTATTAGTAGCAGCTTTCAGCTATCATGTAAACGCAACTAAATCGCATTATATCAGAAAAATTGATATTTGCAAATAAGTTGCATTTGTGATATGATAACCCTTATGAATTCCTTTCGTACATTGCTACAAAGTTCAGATTTAAAAGCAACCCCAGCTCGGCTAGCTGTTCTTAGTTTTTTAGATAACAATAAGTCTCCTTTGGATGCAGATGCTATTTTTGCTCACCTTAGGGAAGAGCATGATGAGGCAGATAAAGCAACAATCTATCGTATCCTTGAGACATTTGTTGCTAAAGGACTTCTTAAAAGACTTGAATTCGGGGAGGGAAAGTATCGCTATGAACTAGCAGGCGACGATCACCATCACCTTATCTGTGAGAACTGTGGCAAGATAGAGGATATTTCTGATTGTAATATTAGTGACCTGGAAGCAGATATTAAGCAAAAGAAAAATTTCTTAGTCAAACGTCATTCACTTGAATTTTACGGATTATGTCAGAACTGTCAACGATAATATGAAAAAAATATTACCAATTTTTATTGCTCTTGTTATTATTTTCGGATTTTTGATTTTTAGAAATCAAGGGCTTCGGGATATGACAAAAGATACTTCAGGTAAGCTCAAAGTAAGCGCCTCATTTTATCCTCTTTACTTTTTCTCAAGCCAAGTTGGAGGAGAAAGAGCTAATGTTTATAATGTTACCCCAGCCGGTTCGGAGCCGCACGATTATGATCCATCAACGCGTGATATCGCTCGTATAGAGGATGGTAATATGCTTGTTCTTAATGGGGGAGTAGAGGCATGGGGTAATAAAATAAAAGAATCTCTCAAGGGAACAACAGTCAAAGTAGTAGAAGCTGCGGATGGATTGTTAACAAAACAGCTAACTGAAGAAGGCGAGACTATGAAGGATCCACATGTCTGGCTCGATCCACAGCTTGCTAAAGCGCAAGTTGCTAAAATAACGGAGGGGTATATTACAATTGATCCTGAGCATACAGCTGTATACAAAACAAACCAGATGCAGCTTAATCAAAAGCTTGATGCTTTAGATAGTGAGTATAAAGTGGGTTTACAAAACTGTCGAAGCAAAGATATTATTACCTCACACGCAGCGTTTGCTTATTTAGCAGAACGCTACGGACTTAATCAGGTAGCTATTTCAGGAATTTCTCCAGATGAAGAGCCATCGGCGCAACAGTTAGCGAATGTGGCAGCTTTTGCTAAGAAAAACAATATAAAATATATTTTCTTTGAGAGTTTGGTGAGTCCAAAACTCTCTGAAACAGTAGCACATGAAATAGGTGCAAAAACGCTTGTACTTGACCCAATTGAAGGAATATCAGATGATGATATTGCGCAAGGAAAGAATTACTTTAGTGTTATGGAAAGTAATTTGAAAAACCTGCAGGAAGCATTAGGATGCAACAAGTAGAGACACCTCCTCCAATAGTTGAACTCAGAAATGTTTGTTTTCGTTATACCTCAGAAGATGTTATTAGTAACGTATCCTTAACAATTAACAAAGGTGATTATGTAGGTATTGTCGGTCCTAATGGTGGTGGTAAATCAACTCTTCTTAAGCTCATGCTTGGTCTATTAACCCCACAAGAAGGTACAGTTTCATTATTTGGCCAATCTATATCTTCATTTTCAGAATGGTACAAAATTGGTTACGTTCCCCAAAGAACAAGCGTCGAAATGAATATGCCTATAACTGTTGAAGAGATAGTTGAGATGGGGAGATATGGTAAACGTGGCCTATTCCGTTTCCCCACTAAAGGGGATAAAGATAAGACGCTTACTGCTCTTAGGCAAGTTGAGATGCAAGATTTTAGGAAACGTCAGCTTAGCGATCTGTCAGGTGGGCAACAGCAGCGTGTCTTTATAGCACGTGCGTTAGCTTCCGAGCCCGAGGCAATATTTCTCGACGAGCCAACAGTCGGAGTTGATGTCAAAACACAAAAACAGTTCTACAATCTACTTCGTACATTAAATAAAAAGCTTAATCTCACCCTGATTCTTATAACTCACGAGTTAGATGTCGTTGCCCATGAAGCAACTTCACTTGGTTATATTAATCGTACCCTTGAGTACTTTGGTGAACCTGAGGAATTTCTTAAAGGA
>JBDHUU010000083.1:0-3937 GCA_039809285.1 Candidatus Levyibacteriota bacterium | reverse complement strand
TACTTCAGTGATTATTTTCTTCCCACAGTTGAATAAGTTATAGCTTTAAAGTAAAATACAGGGTACGCCGCGGTGGTGAAATGGTATACACGGGGGCCTTAAGAGCCCTTGTTCGCAAGGACGTGGGGGTTCGACTCCCCCCCGCGGCACCACAACGGTAAGAAGAAATTCGGGGAGTAGCTCAGTTGGCTAGAGCGGGCGGTTTGGGACCGTCAGGCCGGAGGTTCAAGTCCTCTCTCCCCGACTATTTTTCTCTTCTTTTTCTTCAGGAACTGGGGCGAGAGCTTTGCGAAGGGTCACTAAAATCGTATTTGCCCAGATCGCATAACCGAAATCCGATGGGTGGAACCCGTCACTTGCAATTGCCTCAGGGTATGCCTCAAGGATAACCCTGCTATCTTCAAAAAGATCAACAGTTACTGTACCAGTCGCCTTCCCCGCTTTCAAAATAACGGTATTTAATTTGCCTGCTTTGTACTGGCTATACTTTTTGAGTAAGCGTGGAATTGAAGGAATAAGAGAAAGATCTGGGATAGTTGAGATAACGATAATAGCGTCAGTTTTCTGCTGAAGTGTCTTTAACAAATATATTAAATCTTTTTCAAAGTCCGTTACTTTAGTCCTTCTAATAATATCATTGGCTCCTACTGAAATAGTGACAAGACTCGGCCTTTCTTGTAGTACTTTTGGAAGCTGGGTCTTGATGACGTCTTTGAGTATTGCTCCGCTTCGAGCGAAATTATGATATTTAGCTGTCTTATAACGAGATTTAAGGGATGAAAAAACAAGGTTGGTATAGGCTCTTTCTGGAAGACTTGCTCCCATACCTTCAGCGGTACTATCCCCTATAGCCACATACGTAAAGGGCTGAGTACTATAACGAAATAGTTTGAGGACCTTTTTCTTTAGTGAGTGTGGAAAAACCCGCCATTTCAAGATATTCATAGTGACCTTATTATACTGTATACATTCAACTTTCTAGCATTTTCAGCTATAAAAATGCTATAATGATGCAACATTCTCATAGTTCCGCGGCGTGACGCTCGCTTGAGTATTACCGTCACAGCGGATCCTTGAGAGGATGAGAGTTGGAGAGAAACCAGGGGTGTCTCTCCAAACTGGGTTCGCGGGTGTAGTTCAATGGTAGAACACAACTTTTCCAAAGTTGATACGAGGGTTCGATTCCCTTCACCCGCTCATAAACTGCTTAGCTCCTAATTTATTGTTTCTGCCTCTAATAAATTAAGAGTTTTTTTAATAATAATTCTATGCATACAACAGATAACTATCGCAAACACAAAAGTTCAAGTAAACTCCAACAGCGCTTGCTTGATAATTTTAATAAAAATCTTGTTCGTGAAGTTAAGTTGCTAAAACCAATCAGTGTTTTAGATGTGGGCTGTGGTGAAGGCTTTACTTTAGAAAGACTGAGAAAAGCTAAAATTGGTAAGCATTTGGAAGGTGTAGATTATCTTGATCTTGCAATTAAACTAGGAAAGAAAGAACATCCAAAGTTAATTCTTAAAAAAGGGAGTATTTACGATCTTAAATATAAAGCCAACTCCTTTGATGTAGTAATCTGCAGTGAGGTTTTGGAGCATGTTGACGACCCTCAAAAGGGTTTAGAGGAATTAGTACGGGTAAGTAAGAAGTACGTTGTGTTGTCAGTCCCGAACGAACCGTTTTTTATATTAGGAAATCTTCTCCGGGGTAAGAATGTTTCTCGCTTTGGCAATGATATTGAACACATCAATCATTGGACATTTTGGCAATTTAAGAAGTTTGTCGGTAAAAAATTAAAAATAAAAAAGGTGATGTATCCAGTTCCTTGGACATTTATTATTGCAGAGAAAAGTTAATCCTGTTCCCTCAAACTTTTAGCAACGACTATCGCAAATGAAACAAATGGAATTGCTAGAAGCGCTCCAGCGATTCCCATCAAGTTAGCTCCGATCATAATACTTAAGATGACAATGACAGGGTTTAAGCCGACCGCGTGCTGCATGATCTTTGGTACTAAAAGATTATTCTCTAAAAGCTGAATAACAAGGTATGCAACAACTACGACGACTGCCATTGCAGGTGAAATAGTAAGTGCAACAATAACTGCTGGGACTGCTGAAAGAATAGGTCCAAGTGTAGGCAAGACTTCTAAAAAGCCTGCTATCAAGGCGAGTGGTAAGGCATAAGGCATGCGTAAGGCAGTTAAAATAATAAAGGTTGCGAGGCCAATTGCAAAACATAGTATGATTTGACCTCGAAGCCATGCGCCTAACTTATCATCAACAAGTTGTAAGGTGCTCTGGACATTTTCTCTTTCTTCTTTGTCAAAAAGTTGGGCAAATTTCTTTTTAAATGAGTCATTATAATTAAGAAGATAAAAGCTAACCACAAGAACGGTAAGTGTGGATAGTAGTCCTCCAAATATTCTGCTCGTTACATCAATTGCGTTCTTACCAAGCGATCCGACTTCCTTTGAGAGATAGTCATGAATTTGAGCTTCATCAACTCGAAAACCAAATACAGTAGCTGAATTATCTAAATACTTTGGTAGGCCATTAAGAAGAGACGAAAGTTGTGACAACACAAAAGGAATAAGAGGAATTATCAGAAGGAAGATAAAAAGAAAGACTCCCACATAAGGGATAAGAACGGCAAGAATTTTAGGGAACTTGTGTCTTCTCAAATAGGTAACTCCTGGAAGGAGAGCCGCCATGATGATGTAGGAGATAAAAATAGAAACAATAATTCCTCTAATGTGAAAGAGCAGCCAACCAACAACAATGATAAAAAGAGAGAGAATAACCTGGTTATGGAGTAGGTAACGGTAAAATTTTGTGATCATGCTCGACAATTATTACTATATGGAAATAATGAGGCTATGTCAATTACGGAGAGTTTGCCTAGAGTTCGTGGAATTGGTACAATACGCATACCATTTGCGCCTGTAGCTCAGTGGATAGAGCATATCGGTTCTAACGATGTGGTCGGGGGTTCGAATCCCTCCAGGCGTACTCATCTGCCTCTCTTCACATGCGTGAGTCTTTAACCCAGCCTATTAATTTTATTGATGCCTCTGTCTTCAAACGGCCTTTTCTTCCTCCCGCCTCTCTTGAAGAAAATTGTAATTATCGTGTCCGTGAATTTGAAAGTGCACCATTAATCACAGATGAAGCTGCCATAAAGATACGAAGATATTTAGAAAACAGTCGAGAGCTTCCCGATATTCACCATGAAATAGTAACTCAAGCTGCTCAACAAGTTCCAAGTCTTGTAGAGGATTTTGAAGAATTGGGAATATATGAAGATCTTTTTGATGAAGATTTGTCAGGAAATAAAAATGGTGTAAATATATCTTGGAATTCTCAAAAAATTCCTAAAAAATGCGTTGGAGGTACATATATCCCTGGATTGCGAAAAATTGTAATTAGTTATCCTCAGCCAAGCTATGTAGATCGAGTAATAAGCTTAGCTACACATGGAACGCATCATAGATCGCTTAGAACCTATGCTCATGAATTTGCTCATGATATGCAATATCAATATAAAATGATACGCAAGGAAGGTCCATTTGAATGGGATAGGCCTTCGGGATTATCTACTGAACTTATAGAGGCGCAAGCTTACTTAATATCTGATCCCGATATGCCGATACGTCGATTATATGAACATATTTTAGATGCCAGGTATGAAAACGGAAGAAGGATTTATCCAGGACTGAATCCTCAAAAATTGTTTGAGAGCGTAAAATCATTTGCGATACTTAATGCATGTGGAGTCACTCAGCCTGAAATTGCAAAACTGGTTAATAATCCTGGGAAATGGATATCTCGAGTAGTGAAGATTGATGGGTGTTGGAGTGATCCTCAATATAACTATACAAATATTTATGACAAAGTCGAAAAGGAAAAAAGAAAAACTAATCTTACTCCTTATG
>JBDHUU010000082.1:0-3959 GCA_039809285.1 Candidatus Levyibacteriota bacterium | reverse complement strand
TCGTATATCTACTTTTTCGAAAGCTGAATAATCGATCATATCTTTACTATCTTCTTTCCTAGAGGAAATTATAGCAAAATTACTTTTCTTTCACTTTGTGGCCGCCGAATTCATGGCGAAGCGCTGCAACCATCCTGGCAGCAAATGAGGATGAAACATTTTTATCAGTTTTTGATCTGCGGCGAAAATCGAGGGACTGATCAATATTTTCGACATATACTCCCTCTTCTTTCGCTTGATTGACTGTCCATTCTGCCTCCCCTGTGGCATCGATAATACCATCAAGACCTGAAAGACTTGGATCTTTTTCTAATGCATCTTTAGCGCACTCATTAAGAAAACTCGTAACGATGGTATTTTTCTGCCAAAGCTTGGCAACTTTCAATAGATCCAGTTCATACGGTGCTTTTTCAAGTACTCCATATCCCTCACCTAACGCTTGCATCATGCCATACTCAATTCCATTGTGAACCATTTTGACAAAGTGTCCAGCTCCACCTGTCCCAAAATACTCATAACCTCCGTGAGGTTTGATGAGTGTTTCTAGAAGCGGTTTTATTTCCTCAAAAGCTGATCTTTCCCCACCTACCATTAAGGGATACCCTTTACCAACGGCTTTTAAGCCTCCACTTACCCCAATACCTAAATAGCGGATGCCATAGTCTTTAAAGTCATCAAATCTTCTTTGGGTATCTTTAAAAAATGCATTTCCCCCATCTATGATGATATCGCCTTTTTCGACGTATTGTGCCAACTCTTGGAGTACAACCTCAGTAGCTTCTCCTGCAGGCAGCATTACCCAAATAACACGTGGGCTCGCAAGTCCGTCAACAAGTGACTTAATCTCATCAGCTGCTATGAAGTGTTCATGAAGTTTTTTTTCAGCAAGAACAAGACGAAATTCATCAACAATACTTTTTGTCCTGTTCCAGCCAAGTACGGTGTGACCGTCGAGAAGAAGCTTCTCGACCATTCGAGTACCCATTTTCCCAAGTCCTATAAATCCAATCTGCATATCTTGCATTATTCTAAACTAACTAAGAAAACCTAACAATAGCTATTGTTGACAAAAATAATCCGCCACTCTACGCTTAAACTATGCCTGATCTACACTTTCTTAGAAAAAGCGGATTACAGAAAATACTCCTTGTTATCATGCTGATTGCATTAGTCATTGGAGTACTAGCTGTGAGACAGAAGCAAAATATATCAACAAAGGCTGATGTTATCGACTTCCTTGAAGCTGAAAGCTATGTTTCAAGCAATGGAGATATCTCTATTGGTGAAGATCCAACAGCATCTGGAAATGGATATATACAACTTGGACAATGAAAAAATTTGCCCTATTTTTTTCTTTATTTCTCATAATCTGCTTACTCTTTGCTGGACTCAAACAAAAAGCTTTTGCTCAGCTTTCAACTTCAATTGATCGCAGCTACGCCTGTAGTGGTTTTACCGGCACAAGTATACCTCCGAATGGGAACTATAAAACGACGGCCTTTGGGTGTGTGAATGGATTTTCAGATCCTAATGATAACTGCGTCGGTGCATGTGGCAATCCTCCTGGACTTTGTAATGGATTGTCAGGGCCTGATTGTGAAAGAAAATTAGGCTGGTTCGCTGCGGACGCAGATCGCTATGGTTGTTTCTCTCGTCTTAAAATTACTAATCCCAAAACTTTGAAGTCTGCTGTAGTAATTGTCATTGACAGAGGACCTGCTTGCTCACAAGAACAGGCAAATGGAGGACCGATTATAGACCTTTCTTATACAGCGGCAAAATATGTAGGTGGGACAAGCGGTGGAAACTATGAAGTCGCGCATGTTGAAAAAGTATCTAACACCACTCCTTTGGGACCAGTGACTACAACTCCCAAACCTACTGCTACTCCTACCAAAAAGCCAACTCCTACCCCTACAAAGAAACCCACTCCGACACCTACGAAAAAACCAACACCCACCCCAACTAAAAAAACCAGTCCTTCACCTACAAAAATTCCAACGCCAACCTCTTCTCAGAATTGTACTTTTCAACCAACACAAGCTGAAAGAGACATCGGAACTTTCACTGTGCCATTTACCGTGACAAAAAGTGGAAATTATGTCGTCTGGACGAGAATGAAAGCAGGCTCTACAACAGCTAATTCTTTCTATCTCAAAATTGATGATAACTGTCCAGAAATATTTGGGGACTCATCATCAATTTCGATGAGTAATTGGACTTGGGTTAACTATATACATAATCAGATAGATAGTCCCTATGTAACAGAACTGGGTGAAGGGGATCATTTTTTTACCATTATTGGACGTGAGTCAGGAGTAAAAATTGACAGACTGCTTTTTTCCGATATAGAAACATCATGTAATCCCACCCAGAAAAATGATATGTGTCTCAGTGGTGATACCATCACTTCTATGCCAACACCTACAACACCAAGTGTTGGTCAAACACGAACTTTATCTCTTTCAGTTCTCCTCCATGGCATCGGAAAAAGCGGAGATAATGCCAATCCACAAGCCTTTTCATTTAGCAACCAAAACCCTATCCACAAAGAGAGAGAAATAACAATCTCTGCTTTTACTACTGATAATCAATTAGTCTCATCAAATACTACAACCGTTCTCTATAATCCTCAAAAAGGTTCATTTGATGGGAATGTCGACTTAGATAACATAGAAGATGGAGAACAATATATGCTCAAAATTGCAATGAATGGCTATTTAGTTAAAAAATATGACACTCTTTATTCAACAGCTTCTGACCCGACATTACCTCCCATAACGTTGATAACTGGTGATATAAACCGTGATAACCGCTTAAATATTCTTGATTATAATTTACTTTTAGGATGTCAAGATAGTTCATTATACCAATGTGACGAAGACACCAGGGTAATGTCAGATCTTAGCGATAACGGACATGTAGATATCCTGGATCTTAATCTTTTCTTTAGAGAGTTGTCGGTAACAAGTGGAGACTAGAGCCAGTGGCGGCCATCTTTTTCAATGAGTTCTTTTGCTTCTTTAGGTCCATCAGTTCCATCCTCGTAAATATATAGCGGTGGATTCAATTTATCCCAGCCTTTGAGAATATTCGTTATAAATTCCCATGAACTTCGTAGTTCATCTGTACGGTTAAATAACATTTGATCTCCATGCAAAATATCAAGAAGCACTTTCTCATATGCGTCTGTCCCCCTACTTCCAAAGCCTTCCTGATAACTGAATTTCATCTCGACCGGTTCGAGAGCTAATTTATTGCCAGGCTTTTTGGCAATAAATCGCATACTAATCCCCTCATCCGGCTGAATTCTAATTGTTAATACGTTGCCAATTTCTGGACAACCATATTCTTTAAAGAGAATATGACAAGTTTGTCGGAAAACAATTGATATCTCCATAATTTCCTTTGGCATTTTTTTACCCATTCGAATATAAAAGGGCGTGTTAGTAAATCGCTTATTGTTAACTTCAAACTTCATCGCAACATAGGTTTCAGTCGGGGATGAAGGATTAACACCTTTTTCTTCTTTATAACTTTTATATTGAGCACGAATAACATTTGCTGCTACTAGTTCTGGCTGGATACACGTAATCGATTGGATCGCTTTTGTTCTAGCATCTCGAACATCCTCTTTAGTAAATGATCTTGGTTGGTCCATCGCAACTGCTGCGACAAGCTGCATAAGATGGTTTTGTCCAACGTCTCGGAGTATTCCTACACCATCAAAGAATTTTCCCCTTTTTCCAACTCCCTCACTTTCTGAGAATGTTATCTGGACATGATCCACATACTCGCTATTCCAGACCGGGTCAAAGATACTATTAGCAAATCTAAAGGCAATCATATTCTGGACATTTTCTTTGCCTAGGTAATGATCTACTCGAAAAATTTGTCGTTCTTCAAAAATCTCACCTAATTTTTGGTCTAGATGAATTGCTGTATCCAAATCACGCCCA
>JBDHUU010000081.1:0-3975 GCA_039809285.1 Candidatus Levyibacteriota bacterium | reverse complement strand
ATTTCATACGTTCAGAGTGAATCAATCATCTCTTCCTTTATTATTCACAGGATTATGAAGTATTGTCAAGAGGGGAAAACCTGAGTTATTGAATCTGAGAGATAATATTATAGATAGGTGTAATAATTGAGATTACTAAAAACCCTACACCTATTGCGAGAACAATCATAATAATTGGCTCCATAGCAGTTGTAAGTCCTTTTACCGTTGTCTCGACTTCACGTTCAAAATATTCAGATACACGAGTTAATGAATCATCAAGCTTTCCTGTTTGTTCACCTATTTTTACCATCTCAACCATAAGAGGAGGGAAGAGGGGGTCAGCTAACATCGCATCCCCAATTGTTACTCCTTTTTCTACTTTTTTACCAACTTCACGAATTGCATCCTGGTAATAGACATTGCCAATAACATCTGCACTTTCATTTAAAGATGATACCACTAAAGAACCTGTACCTACCAAAAGACCAAAAGTCCTTGAGAACTCAGCCATAATAGACTGAATTGTCAACTTACTGAAAATAGGCATTCTCAAAATCATCGCATCAAGGAACTTTTTTCCTTGGAGTGTCTTTCTCCATTTTCTAAAGTAGAATACTAACGGAAAGATACTTCCTACAACAAATGGCCAAAATTTAACAGTAAAATTTGATAAACCAATAACAATCTTTGTAGGAAGTGGGAGGTCTACATTAAAACTTTCATACAGACCAGTTAACGTAGGTACAACAAATATCATCATAATTGTCATTACTGCGACCATCATAATAACGACAATAGCAGGATACATAAGGGCCGACTTAATGGTGCTTCTTAATTTATCCTGCTTTTCTAAATTATCTGCTAAACGAAGCAAAATCTTATCCAGTAGGCCTGCGGTCTCCGCTGCCTGGATAAGTGAAATATAGATTGGATAAAATACATTAGGATACTTACTGATCGCTTGAGAAAGGGTTTTCCCTTCTTGGATACTAGCAATCATTCCTTCTATAACTTCAGCCATTGCCGGATTTTGAACTTGATTACGAAGAATCGTTAAAGCCTGCATAACGGTAAGACCCGATGTAAGCATTGATGAGAGTTGACGAGTAAAAAAAACAAGGTCCTTCTTAGCAGATCGACGATTAAGAAGATAGCGAAGTGAACTATTTTGGTTAAAAACCTTTATAACAATAGGGACGAATTGCTGTTTTCTAAGAAACGATGCAGCTTCTTCTTCATCCTTGGCCTCAACCAATCCATGAACGATTTTTCCTTTTTCATTGACGGCTCGATATGCTAACTTCATGATTTACCCAGTCATCCTCATAATTTCTTCGGGATGATTAGCAAATCCTTTAGCAACTTCCAAGCTAACCTGCCCTGATCTAACAAGCTGAGTAAGTGAGTCCTCAAGCGTTATCATTCCAATATCTTTTGAAGTCTGTATCGCAGAATCAATTAAGTGTGTTTTACCATCACGAATATTGCTTGCAACAGCTGAACTCCCCAGTAAAATTTCAACTGCTGGAATGCGTCCACCAGTGATTCGAGGAATTAATCGCTGAGAGATAATTCCTTTTAAGGTTGAAGCAAGCTGGACCCTTACTTGAGACCTTTGATGGTCAGGGAAAGAATCTACAATACGATCAATACTCTGTGATGCAGAATTAGTATGAAGTGTAGCTAAGACAAGATGTCCTGTCTCAGCAATAGTAAGTGCAGCCGCCATAGTCTCAGGATCACGCATCTCTCCTACTAAAACTACATCTGGATCCTCACGAAGAGCAGAGCGAAGTGCCATAGACCATGAATGAGTGTCAGTCCCCATTTCACGCTGAGACATGATGCTATTCCCCTTTGGATATACGTATTCAATAGGATCTTCAATCGTTAATATATGTTGAGCTTTATTAAGATTAATCTCATTAATAATTGCTGCAAGTGTACTTGACTTACCATGTCCAGTCGGTCCGGTGACCAAAACAAATCCCTGACGGAGTGTAGCAAACTCATGACATATCTTAGGCATCTCAAGCTGCTCAATGGTCCTAATAATAGGAGGTAAGAACCGGAGCGCCGCAGCTAGATATCCTCTTTGAAAATACGTATTAATACGGAATCTTCCTAAATTACCATAAGCTCCACCCCCAAAACCGAAAGAAAAATCCAATTCTTTATTTGCTAGTAAAAGCTCTTTTTGTTCTGGAGTCATAAGGCTGTAGACAAGTTCTTCAACTTTCTCTTTGGTTAACACCTCGTACGTTGTTAAGTAACGCAAGGTACCATCAATACGAATGGCTGGAGGAATGCCTACCAGTAAATGCAGATCTGAAGCATTATTTTTAATAGTTAACTGTAATAACTCCTGAATATTTGGCGTCATATTATTCCTTCGCGACTCTTAATACTTCCTCGATTGAGGAGACTCCCTTCAGCACTTTGAGATAGCCATCCTGCATCATAGTGATCATTCCTTCAGTTACTGCTTGCTTCTCAATGCTTGCACTATCTGGATGCTGGAGCATTAACTGACCAATTTTCTCTGACACCGGAAGTACCTCATAAATTCCAATTCGTCCTTTGTATCCCGAACCTCCGCATTCATTACACCCTTTTCCTCGATAGAAACGCACTTCTTCATCTTTCATCGTGTAAAGCGGTCCTAAAATTTGCTTTACCGTCGCTAATACCTGAGGCGCAGGTATGAACTCTTCTTTACAGACGGGATCGATTTTCCTTACAATACGCTGCCCAACAATTGCAGTAATGGTGGATGAAAGAAGGAAGCTCTCTGCTCCTAAGTCAATAAGACGAGGGAGAGCACCGGCTGCACTTTCTGTATGTAGGGTTGAGAAGACCAAATGACCGGTAAGCGCAGCCTGTAAAGCCAGATCAGTTGTCTCTTTATCACGAATTTCTCCAACCAGAATGATATTGGGATCCTGACGGAGAAAAGCTCTCAGCCCTGAAGCAAAAGTTAACCCAACTGCAGGATTAATTTGTACCTGATTTACTCCAGCTATCTGATACTCAACAGGATCTTCAAGGGACATAATATTAACTTTCGGAGTATTTAACTTGGATAAAACGGCATAAAGGGTGGTTGTTTTACCACTTCCAGTCGGACCTGTAACGAGAATAATACCGTGAGGACGTAAAATTGCATCCTCTAACCGCTTAAGAGCAAGTCCGCTTAGACCGAGATCTTGAAGCGTGGGAATTCCTCCTGACTTACGTAAAAGACGCATAACAATTTTCTCTCCATTAACAGTAGGTAGAATAGAAATACGAAGATCTACCTCTTCATCAGCTACTTTAAAAGTAAATCTTCCATCTTGAGGAGAACGATGTTCATCAATTTTTAAATCAGAAAGAATTTTAATACGTGAAACTAAAGCTTCCTGGACATTTTTAGGGAGACTTAATTTGTCATACAGAATCCCATCAATACGGTAGCGTACTCTTACTCGATCTTCCTGCGGCTCAATATGGATATCTGATGACCGGCTTGTTACAGCGTATTCAAGAATAGTCGAAACAATCTTAGCAATCGGAGCTTCTTTGATAAGTTGGGCTATTTGCGAACTGTCTACTACTTTTTTCTTATCTGAGAACTCTTCCGTTTCTTTAATAGCAGCCCCAACTTCACCAACTAAGGCCTGACGATACTGCTGATCAATGGCGTTTTGGACATCACGAGGTGATGCCGCAAAGGTCTTAACCATCATGCCAGTTTTTTGTCTGACAAATTCAATCGCATCCAAATCAACTGGATTAGCCATTGCAATTGAAAGTGTAGAGTTACGCTCATCAAAAAAGAATGGAATAAGATTAAAGCGTTCTACAACTGCACGAGGAAGAAGGCTAATTGCTTGAGGAGAAAAAGAAGTGGTACTTAAAGAGATATAAGGTACACCGATAACTTTTGCTTTCGCTTCAGAAATTCGATCTTCAGAAACCAATTTTGATTCCATAAGGATTGCTTCCACACTT
>JBDHUU010000080.1:0-4003 GCA_039809285.1 Candidatus Levyibacteriota bacterium | reverse complement strand
AAATAGGCCATAACTTCCAGACGTAAAAAATCGATATATCAAAAATAATTCCTACACCAATTGCTACAAGTATCTGTTTTTTAAACCTATCTATAAATGATCTGATGAACTGCAGTCCAAATACTCCAGGAATAAGCAGTACTGGAATAAGGATGATGAGAGCGTGTGTAAATATGAAAAGCGGGATATTGGAATATGGTGTCGCTTCGTGGAGTAATAACCTACCTGAGAGGAAAAAGACGGGGATAAGCAGAAAAGAGAAAAGAACATAGAGAAGATTTGTTCTCTTATAGATAGGCATCTTTATCTTTTTTAACGCTTCCCTTTCGTACAGAACAAATGCTAGAGATGAGATAAGGACCATCTTGCCTAAATTACCGTAGATAAAGAAATAGAAGCCATACAAAAGCTTGGTCGTGATCACCCAGGGACCAATTATCCCTGAGACAATAATAAAAAGGACAAGGAAAAAAAATATTCGAAGGAGAGTCTTTCTGAAAGAAAGAGGAATCATGGTTACTTCCTCTTTCGTAAGACAAGGATAGAGCCAGCTGATCCTACAGCTGCTACGATACCTGGGATCATACCAAATTCAGGTACACTTGCACTCGCTGTCGCGCACTGAGTAGTCTTTTTCACCACATTGCCATTATTAGTAATAATAATGACACAGTTCTTAGACCCTGCACCATTACCTGAAATTTCAATATTGACCTTAGCAGATGCTTTCTGAGGAGCAAAAGTCAGCAAAACACCAACTACAAAGATAAGGCTGAAAGGAGAGAAAGCTTTCTTCATAACTATTATGAGTCATTTATACAAGACTTGGATTGATAAGTCAATAACTATCAATTATTATAGATAAATGAAGATCGTTACCTCACTTTTACTAACGCTTTTTGTCTTTGGTCTAGCAGGCTGGATCTATATCGCGGGCAATGCGTGGTTCCATCCTGAGTCACTTTCCTGGCCGCTTACCCACTTTGGACCCTGGCCAAGAGAAGACACCTTTGGTGCAATTTGCTTTGCAGTCTCATGTATCTCTTTCTTCCTCTGGAACATCCTTAAAGAAAATAAAAAGTAAACTGTAAAACGTAAAAGCTGGAATCTTATACTGTTTAAGTTTTATTGTTGAGAATTTCCTTGCGGGAGGACTTTAATTCCAAAGGTAGATGAGATATCAATCCCCTTCCATATATCCTCAGTAACTGGTGCTGTGCCAGGATTTTCGAGAAGCTCCTCAGTCGCCATTTTTGAAACAATTGTTGTGTGATCCAAAGGAGTCAAATGAGACTTTATTTGATATCCATCTCTCGCACCTCCTCCAATACTCTTTACAAGAAGATTGTCATGCATACCCAATGATGCTTCAAGCTGGACAGACGGATCATCGTAGGGAGATACCGTCACTCGATCAGCTTCATTATTATAGAGCTGATTGAGATCATCACGCCGCATCACCCCCAGGTTTTTAAAGTCCTCACCTTCAAGACCTATTTTCCCTACAATCCCATCTACCCCCCACGTTACTGAAAGGTGATCTTTCAAAAACAACTCTACTTCTGCTTTTTCAATAGCACCTTTAGTCCCTAATTTTACCTTCTGGGGAGGATTGAAGCTATTTTCAGGATAGTAATATGCCGCCAATCCTGATCTCCAAAATCCTTTAAAGAGAGAAATGGCTAAATTTGGCTCTAATTTAATTAGATCATCCGGATTACTTGATAGTCGAGGAGAATAATAAGTACGAGTCCATAGTTTATCGTCTCCACGACTCTTTGCTTCCACTACAAATAGTCGCTCGCGATCAACGAGTGTAATATCACCTGCAGATGGAGACTCTGGGTATGCTTTAATCTTGGCATCAAACGCATCAAGCACCTGATCAGTGTATTCTAATTTTCCCTCGCTATTTATACGGGAAAGCGGAATGTGGGGAATTTCTCTGCCCTCTCCTTCAGTCATGCTAAAAAGTATAACACACAACTTTAATTTACCATTTTACTCCTGCCATTCTTCGTAAAGTCCATCTCTTATAGCTTCATAACCCCTTCTACGACTTCTTATCCTCCAGTATGTTGCTTTTAACTGCTGTGAAATAGTGGCATCACTATACCCATAGACCTTTCCTATTTGCTTTTGAGTCTGATGGGGTTCTCCTAACCCGTAATATTTTTCTACTATCGCAGAGGAATATTCATTAGGAAGCTTACCAACTGCCGAACGTACTGACTCATCTCGCAGAATAGGATATACTTCCTCAAAGACATCTACCCCACTTGCTACAACGTCATTTACTTCAAGTATTTCTGGCTCAAGTGTATCGGGATCAACGTAGCCTGTATAGATGACTCCATCAAGGGATAAATAATTCCCCTCATCAATAATAGTATCAAAATATGGATCGTACTCTTTTTCCATACGGGGAATTATATTGAATCCTTGGAGGAAAATCAAAATCTTAGTCTATCTTGTAGGGCTGGCGGGTGGTAAGGTTAGGCCTACTTGATGCGGCACCTATTTCTTCATCTAATTTCTTGTCTTTAATCTTTAAAGGCTTAGTGAAAGCAAGCTCAATGATATCATCCATGTGTCCAACAAATTTGAAGTCGACGTCTTTGAGAACTTCTTCTGGTACTTCTTCTAAATCTTTTTTGTTGTCTTTAGGAAGTAAGATCGTCTTAAGTCCTGCTCTGTGTCCAGCAATTACTTTTTCTTTAACTCCGCCAATTTCCAGAGCTCTTCCCCTTAAAGTTACTTCTCCTGTCATACCAACTGTTCTTTTAACTGGGACCTTGGTGAGTGCAGAAAGAATAGCAGTTGTTATGGCAAGACCTGCAGAGGGACCGTCTTTTGGTACTGCTCCTTCTGGAACATGGACGTGAATATCTGTCTTCTGGAAGACTTTATCCGGTATACCAAAGTAGTCAGCTCGTGCTCTTATATAGGAGAGGGCTGCCTGGCAGGACTCCTTCATGACATCACCTAGCTGTCCAGTAAGGATCAAATTACCCCGTCCAGGCATAAGCGCGACTTCGATAAAGAGTATTTCTCCCCCTGCTTCAGTCCAAGCAAGTCCAGTAGACTGTCCAACTTGATCCTGCTTCTCAATCTCAGTACCAGCGTATTTCGTAGGACCTAAGTATTTAGGAATATCTTTACCGGTAATAGTAATTTTTGTCTTTTTCCCCTCAGCGACACTACGAGCTACTTTTCTAAAAATAGTTGCAATTCTTCGCTCAAGGTTACGGACTCCAGCTTCTCTCGTATAGTGATTGATAATAAAGTTAAGCGCATCATCACTTATGGCAACTTGCTTTTCCTTAAGTCCATGCATCTCCATCTGCTTTTTAAGTAAGAACTGCTTTAAGATATGGAATTTCTCATCATGGGTATAGCCTGCAAATTGAATAATTTCTAAGCGATCTCGTAATGCTGGAGGAATAGTATCAAGCATGTTGGCAGTTGTGATGAACATAACATTTGAGAGGTCAAATGGTACTTCGAGATAATGATCTGAAAAGTCAGTATTTTGTTCCGGATCTAATGCCTCAAGGAGGGCACTTGATGGATCACCCCTAAAATCTGCACCAACCTTATCGATCTCATCTAACATAAAGACCGGGTTACGAGTCCCAGAGTCTTTAATGCCTTGGATAATGCGACCTGGTAGTGCACCTACATAGGTTCTACGATGGCCTCTAATCTCTGCTTCATCACGAATTCCACCTAAGGAGACACGGATAAATTTGCGTCCTAAGGAACGAGCAATTGACTTACCAAGGGATGTCTTACCTACTCCAGGAGGTCCTACAAAACAAAGAATAGGACTCTTCATTTTTCCCGCTAATTTCTGTACAGCTAGGTACTCAAGAATACGTTCTTTCACTTTTGGAAGTCCGTAGTGATCAAGGTTAAGAATTTCTTCAGCTGCTTTGATATCAATATCTGTCTTACTCTCGATGCTCCATGGAAGGGAGATGAGCCAATCAATATAATTTCT
>JBDHUU010000079.1:0-4011 GCA_039809285.1 Candidatus Levyibacteriota bacterium | reverse complement strand
GTGAAGTGAATCAGCCTCGTGAGTTACTTGCTCTTTTTCAGGAAAAGGACAAGGAACAAATTGATTGTCTGGTGAAAATACTAATCGTTCTGCCATAGTCGGGATTATTGTAGCATTTGTGCGTACAAGAGGCTAGATTAGAGGGCACGAGGACTCGTTGGCATATCTTGATCTGCTTGTCTATTAATAAGCCCTTCAGCTAAGTTCGTCAGCCTTTGGTCACTATTCTTCTCCTCCTGAAGGATATCAAGAAGAGTATTAAGCGCCTCATCGTGCTGTATTTGCTTAGCGTAGGCAGCTGCTGTACCATAGCCTGCAATTTCGTAGTGTTCTCCCTTCTGTGCACAACTAATCAGAGCACTATCAAGTGTCCAGCCAGGAGTTACTTCCTGCATAAATTCCATTGCTTCCTCAATAATTCCCTCCATACCTAAACATGTTTTACCTGCAAGATCGATATCAAAGTCTCGAGCTAATTTCTCGAGTTTTTTGATCTGCCCGTGAGTCTCTTCTAAATGAGTTGAGAGTGCTTCTCTTAAGTCGTCTGAATGAACAAATTCAAGCATTTGAGGAATAGCTTGGGTTATTTGTTGTTCAGCATCATAAAGGTCCTGAAGTTGTAGGATAAAGAGATCATGAAGTTTGTTGAGTCTCATGATATGTACTATAGAAAGTAATGTTAAGAATAAAACCTTAGATGTAGTAAGAGGGAAGTAAGAGAGTTGCTTCAGGGGTGATATAGTGATATACTCTAACCTAATCTTACATATGAAAGGCGAAATGATTAATGGCTTCATCCTCATCAAATAATTCAGGCGCTACCTCAATGGCCGAACTCATGGCCAAACAATCCGCAAAACCGATCAATGCTTTAAAAAAAGGCGACTACGTTAAGGGAACACTCACAAAACTTAGTAAAAGAGATATGCTTGTCGATATTCAGGCGAAAGGCGAGGCAATTGTTCTTGAACACGATCCAAAGATGTTACGCAGTATTCACGCTTTCCTTAAAGAAGGACAAGAAGTTGAAGTATCTATTATCAGCCCTGAATCTGAGTCAGGCCAGCCAGTCGTCTCACTTCGTCGCTTTATTCAGGACATTGTCTGGAAACAATTAGAGAATCTCAAAAAGGCTCAAGAAAAGATAGAAGTAACGATTAATGAAGTTACTAAAGGTGGATATGTTGTCTCAACTCTTGATGGGCAGTCAGGATTTTTGCCAAATTCTCATAGTAACGCATCTCAAGGAGCACTCAGTGTAGGCAAGACAATCCAGGTATCGATTGCGGATTTGAATCGTGAAGATAATAAGATCATTTTCTCTCAGAAAACGACCATGACTCCGGAGGAATTTAGTGAAGTTACCAAGGAATTTGCAAAAGGAACTAAAGTAAAAGGTGAGATCAGCAGTGTTACTAATTTCGGTTATTTTGTCATGCTCCACCCCAAGAGTACAGACAAAACAATTGACGGTCTTATTCATATCTCTGAGATCTCCTGGGAGCGGCTTGAAGAGCCACTCAGCTTCTATAAAGTAGGGCAAGTTGTAGAAGTTGTTGTTATAGGAACAGACCGTGATTCACGTCGAGTTGATCTATCTCTCAAGCGTCTAACTGCAGATCCATTTGAGAAACTTAAAGAAGAATATCCTGTAGACAAACAGATCACAGCTAAAGTAGCAAGAAGTGAGGATGGCAACGTCTATCTGGATTTGGGTGAAGGAGTAGAGGGTCTTATTAAGAAAGAAAAGGTACCGCCAATGACTACTTATGAAGTAGGACAAAGTATAAGCGCTACTGTTACAACTCATGATCTCAGACGCCGACGTATCGAACTGACACCTGTCCTTAAAGAAAAGCCTCTCATGTACCGCTAGATGAGCTTTTAGCTAATAGGTCCTTGGTTGTAGGTTTCATTATCTCTTCAGATTAGATTCAGGATTCACGTGTTATAATCAGGTGATTATGGCTAAAAAGCCTCGAATCTCCTTTGTCTGTCAAGAATGTGGGTATGATAGCCCAGCCTATATGGGCAAGTGTCCGGAGTGCGGGAACTGGAATACGTTTAAAGAGTTTAAAGAAATTCCACTTGCATCCCAAAGAGGAAGTGACGCATTAATTGCAACTACCTCTGCCAACCCCCAAAAATTACCAGAAATTGTCTACTCAGAAAAGTCGAGGATTCAAACTAAATTCAAAGAATTGAATACTGTTATGGGAGGGGGCATTGTAGCAGGTTCGGCTACCTTACTTGCAGGAGATCCAGGAATTGGAAAGTCTACTATCCTCCTTCAGCTTTGCTTATCCTTAGCTCAAGTTGGGAAAACTGTTCTTTATATATCAGGAGAAGAGTCTGTCGAGCAGATTAAGATGCGAGCAGATAGAATCTTGATCGCAGATAAAGAATCCAAAAAAGGTGGTAAAATTAATGATCATAAAGTTGATTCACTTCTTCTGATTTCTTTGTCAGATCCGGACCAAGCAATATTACAAATTGAAGATATAAAACCTGATCTTATCGTCGTTGATTCCATCCAGACGATGCAGTCACAGCATTTAGAGGGATTATCCGGAAGTGTCGGACAAGTGAGGTATGCTGCTATGCATTATATTCGAGCAGCGAAAGCCTTATCTATCCCGCTTGTTCTTGTTGGACACGTCACTAAAGAAGGAATGGTGGCAGGGCCGATGGTGCTTTCACATATGGTCGACACGGTACTTTTTTTAGAGGGAGAAAAATTCACTTCTACTCGCATTCTGAGGAGTCTGAAGAATCGTTTTGGACCGGTGGATGAGGTAGGAATTTTCTTAATGGATGAGGAAGGGCTTAAAGAAGTTGCTAACCCCGAACAGATTTTTCTCACACAAAAATCAGGAAATGTTCCGGGCAGTGTCCTTGTAGTGACAATGGAAGGAACGAGAGCGTTCTTAGTGGAGATCCAGGCCTTAGCGGTCTATTCAAAGCTTCCTATGCCACGTAGAGTCGTTTCAGGGCTTGATCAAAAGCGTGTCGAACTGCTCCTGGCGGTACTGCAAAAACACTGTCGGCTTCCTGTTGAGACAATGGATATCTTTGTAAACGTAGCTGGTGGATTGAAATTATCAGATCCTGGAATAGACTTAGGAATTTGCCTTGCTATCTACTCCAGTGTCAAAAATATCCCAATGAGTCAGACAGTGGGTATCGCTGAGGTAGGACTACTCGGTGAACTGCGGGGAGTTGCTGCAATAGACAAAAGAGTAAGAGAGGCAGAGAAATTAGGATTTAAAGATATTGTCTCCACAAAATCCCACAAATTTCTCTCTCAGGTTCTCTCCAGCAGAGGTTCACAGGAGGCTATAAAAGAGGTATAATAGATCGCAATGGCAAGCAAAACGAAAAAAATAACTCCATCTGAAAAAAATTCTGCAGAACCTGCTAAAAAAACTCCTTCTGAAAAAGAGATGGATAATCCCTTAATGCTTCCTCCAAAATTAGCTGCAGCTCTCGCTGATGAAGTCGCCAGAACACTTGTTACAAGGCTTCCCAATATGATTCCGCGATCTCGTTCACGGGTAACAAAAGTAAAAAAGAAAAAGAGTAAGACCATAGAGTACGGCGTATTTTTAGATACATCTGCTATTATTGACGGTCGTATTTTTGATGTCATACACCTCGGCCTTCTTAACGGTGTTATTGTAATTCCAGAAAGTATCTTACTTGAACTAAAGCACTTGGCTGATTCTCAAGACACTGTGAAAAGAGAACGGGGAAGAAAGGGGTTAGATTACTTAGATACCCTCAAAAAGAGCCGTAAGATGAAGGTAATGGTCCTGTCAGAAGAGGGAGAAAAAGGAATCGTTAAGGGGAAAGCACAGGAAGTAGATGAAAAGCTCATCCGTCTTGCTAAAAATCACAAGGGTAAAGTTATTACATGTGATTATAACCTCGAGAAGAAAGCAACTATTGATGGCGTCCAGGCGATCAATGTCAATGGGCTGGCGAATGCACTGAAAGTCATTGCCGTTCCGG
>JBDHUU010000078.1:0-4050 GCA_039809285.1 Candidatus Levyibacteriota bacterium | reverse complement strand
CTGAAAATCCTTTTTTAAAGCTTAGATCAACGAGTGAGACATGCTCGTTGGCCACAGCTACTTTTCCGACCACATTATTTTTATAAATTACGGCTGCGTTAGTCGTAATACCATCTTTTTTTCCCTTATCAATAATTATTTGCTCAGGAAGTGAAACTCCGGGAATAAAGGCTTTAAGACCTATGATATGCACAGGCAAAAGAGATGAGGAGGAAGGAGTAGTTGTCGCGAATTGGTCACGAAGTGCCTGCATTTCTTTGTCCTGCTCTTTGTATTTGGCAATTTGAGCCTCAAGCTCTGCATTTCGTTCTTTTAATTTTTGCAGCTCACTTGGCTGACTATTACTGGCTGCGTAGACTGAAAAAACACTTCTTTGTAAGGGTACAGTCCCTAATTCCAAAAAACCAATAAGACTAGTGCCGATTTGTGTATAAGAGAGGATATAAAAGAGAAAGGAAATGAAGAGGAAAAATACAAAAACTATAGCTAAATTTGATCGACGCATCGTAATGAATATTGTAGTAGGTTTGTTCGAGGAGAACAAGCCCAGCAAGAAGAGAGTTTACTTCAATCCGCCAATAACTTTTACTCGATTGAGAAGATCTTCATCATCCAATACTTTTCCTGTTCCTCGTACAACACTTGTTAATGAGTCATCGGATAAAATAACCGGCATATGCGTTCTCTCAACGATAAGCTGATCAAGACCCGAGAGCTTAGCTCCTCCGCCTGTTACTAACAATCCTCTTTCTAAAATATCTCCTAAAAGTTCTGGCGGCGCTTCCTCAATAACATCAGCAATTCCTTCTATAATTTGCGCAAGAACTGGAGATAAGGCCTCCCTAATTTCTGACTCAGATATTCTAATACTTCTTGGCAGTCCAGTCTCTATGTCACGCCCCCTGATGATGGCAAGCCTTTCACCATGCTCCTCTTTTATATCGATATTTTCATTATCATCAGACTTACTCACTTGTTTTTTATGACCTTTTTTAGCGCCTTTTTGATATGCACTCCCAATCTTAATTTTTACATCTTCAGCCGTTTTTTCTCCCAAAAGCAAGCCATGTCGAAGCCTAATATAGTGTAAGATAGCCTGATCCATATCGTCTCCTGCGTATTTAAGAGACCTACTTACTACAATTCCACCTAAGGAAATAATGGCAATTTCAGTCGTCCCTCCACCAATATCAACAATCATGATACCAGTTGATCCCGATACTGTTATTCCTTCTCCAATTGCAGCTGCCATTGGCTCTTCGATGAGAAATGCCTGCCTTGCACCAGCTGAAAGTGTTGCTTCCCAAACGGCGCGTCTCTGAACCTCAGTAACTGATGAAGGAATACCAATAACAACACGGGGTCTAGCTAAAAATGACTGGATCGGACCGGACATTTCATGAACCTGCTTTATGTAATGGGCAATCATCGCCTCAGTTGCATCAAAGTCTGAGATAACTCCGCCTTTAAGCGGTCTGACCGTAACAATTGAAGCAGGCGTCTTGCCGACCATTTTTTTGGCTTCACTTCCAATTGCTATGACTTGCTTAGGCTTTTTACGCATAGCGACAACCGACGGCTCACGGATCACAATACCTTTCCCCTTTACCCAAACAAGAGTATTAGCTGTTCCTAAATCGATGCCAATATCATGGGAGAAAAATGAAAAGAGTTTATCAAACATACGTAATTGTGGACTCTAAATTTATCTTATTCTACATTCTTGCTGGAGCTTTGCCAATATGGTACGATGAATAAATAATCTCTAAATGAAACTTTCTTCTTACTGTGACAAGATAATCCGCTGGTCCTTTTATGCCCTCCTTTTTTTCGTCCCACTCGTACTAACAAGTAATACATCCGAACTTTTTGAATTAAATAAAATGTGGCTCACCTGGGGACTTACTGTCATTATTACTGGTAGCTGGCTAGTTAAAATGATTAGTACACGTACCTTTACTATCAAGAGAACTCCCCTTGATATCCCCATCCTCCTTTTTCTTCTTTCTCAACTGATCTCTACTATCTTTTCACTTGACTCAAGGGTTTCGTTCTGGGGGTACTATTCCCGCTTTAATGGAGGGTTCTTATCGCTTTTTACCTATACACTTTTGTATTATGCTTTTGTTAGTAATAGTACACTTCGCGATGCCAAACGTTATCTCTTTACGACAATTTTAGGATCAATTATCGTTATAGCGTGGGGACTACCCTCTCATTTTGGTTATGACCCAACCTGTCTTCTTTTTAGAGGAAGTCTAGACACTTCGTGCTGGACTGATGCCTTCAAACCAACTGTCCGTATTTTTTCAACATTAGGACAGCCTGCTTGGCTTGCAGCGTACCTTGCAGCTCTTCTTCCAATTACCATGGCTATGACTATCTGGGAGAAAGAAAAAGTACAGGATCTACCTTTAGTAGCAGCTTTGAGAGTTCCAAAAGTTCTTGGACTTTGGATTTTATCAGGGCTGATGTACCTGGCTCTTCTTTATACAGACACCAGGGGAGGATTTTTAGCTTTTTGGGCTGCTAATGCTACTTTTTGGATACTACTTTTTATTATTCAGCTTTTCCCGGTTCGTAAACTACTTACCTACTTCCTAGCACTTAACGTGCTATTTTTCTTTTTTAGTTTCACCAGCGGAACACCTATCCATCAGCTGGATATTTTAAGTCTTCGTGCTTTTCATAAAGTCTCTCCACTTCCTTCTACGTCTCCTTCAGATACATCAGGCTCGCCTGCATCACCTACTACCAGTGCAGTTCAGACACCAGGCAATAATATTACTGATTCTGGGGATATTCGTCTCCTCGTTTGGAAAGGAGCTCTTGATATCTGGAGGGCTCACCCAATCATTGGAACGGGTGTCGAGACGTATGCTTTTGCGTATTATTTGTATCGTCCTGTTGCCCACAATCTCACGTCTGAATGGGACTATCTTTACAACAAAGCCCACAATGAATACCTTAATTATCTAGCTACCACAGGCGCACTTGGGCTTGGAACACACCTCCTCTTCCTTCTTACCTTCTTTTTTATCATAATCAGAGAGCTTTTAAAGGTACGTTCACACCCTTCAAAGGACAATAATAAAGAGAACTTGTTGTACGCTGCCTCCTTGCCAGGAGCATTCCTCAGTATTATTATTTCTAACTTCTTTGGATTTTCAGTTGTGATCATGAACATCTTTCTCTACTTCATCCCTGTATGGTTCCTCTTCTTTAGTGATTTTCAATTTACTAAAAAATTAGAATTGGACTTAAGCAGTAACCTTAAAAAGGATCAGACTTCTCTTAGTCTCTATCAGTGGACTGGTGTTACTGGCGTAGTACTTATAAGTGCTTTCTTTTTAATCCAATTAATACGATTTTGGAATGCAGATGTCGCCTACGCACTCGGCATGAATTTGGATCATGTCGGAGATGCTAACTCCTATCAAACTGCTTTTACGAATCTTCAGTCAGCAGTTAATACGAGGCCTAATGAACCAGTCTTTCAAGATGAATTCTCATTAAATATGGCGATCCTTGGCTCCGCATTTATGGCCAACAACAACGCAACTATTGGAGCCCAACTCGCTAATCAAGCAGTGACGCTAAGTGATACCGTCACATCCAATCATCCCAATAATGTAGTTTATTGGAAATCCCGCGTGAGAATATTTTATCTTTTAGCACAAGTCGATCCAAAATATTTTAAAAATGCGCTTGATGCGGTGCTCGTTGCTAAGAAACTTGCCCCAACAGATGCGAAAATCTCTTACAACGTTGGTGTCCTCTATGGACAGAATAATCAGATCCAAAATGGTGTTACTGAGCTTACTCGTACAATTGCTCTTAAGCCTGATTATCGAGATGCATACTTTGCTCGAGGTATTTTCTACCACCAACTTTCAGAAGCTGCAACCGGGCAGGAAAAGATAGACTTTTATAATAAAGGTGTCTCTGACATGAGATATATCCTCACTCATCTAGCCCCTAAAGATGACAGTGCTGAAAAAACACTGACCTCTTGGGGAGAAAAGCTATAAATCGTTGTATGATCCTCAA
>JBDHUU010000077.1:0-4080 GCA_039809285.1 Candidatus Levyibacteriota bacterium | reverse complement strand
TTTGCCTGGAGATCCAGGATCGAAATCGAGATGTAGTCCGGTAGTCCGGAGAACGTCGGGCAGTGTTGGTTCCACGGCCCTTGGATCGTCTCCGAGATTGGGTCGGGCGAGGTGTAATGAACTTGGTGATCACTCACGATCTCGAAATTCGTGATGTCGCAAACGGTGTCTCCACCGACGCAGTAGCTCTGCATCTGCCGTACGGAGAGTTGGGTAGGACGGCTGTCCTGTGCTTGCGCCTCAGCGACGCTGTCGAAAACCACCCCCATGACGGTTCCCATTGCGAAGAAACCGGCAAGCAGCAGAATGAACATCCATTGCTGAATGTGAATTGTTTTTAAGAACCACGCTTTCATTGTGTCCTCCTAGGACTTTGTGGCTTGAGCCAATCTCAAGCACCACAGACCACATAGGTTTAAATTTAAAATTCTAACTTTTATCTTCACGACCTACGGTCGTCTGTGATGCCTGAGGTATTTGCATACCTTGTCAAAGAACTACACATGTAGACCTCACTGCCATTCAAATTTGGGTGGGAGATACAGGTGAGTGAAGATAGTACCAAAAGTCTTATAGTGGTGTCAATCAAGCTGGTTTAGCTTGTTTTTTTGCGGAGTAGGAAGCCTAATGCTCCAGTTGGAAGAAGTCCTGCGAGAACGAGCGCTTCAGGCCCAGTTGAAGGAGTATTTTGGCCAGGTTGAGGAGCAGGAACTATGCCTACTGCCAATCCGCCTTTAGTTGTACTTCCTGGGGTAACGGCGCCCTTAGTAGTGGTAGTTGTCTTCGGGGTGGGACTTATATCACCTTTTGTAAGCTGAGGGAAAGCTGATTGCTGGCTTCCTGCTACTATCTGTCCACTTACGCAAAGTTGGGAAGAGTCCTGACTCGTCTTATTGTTGACACTCGCTATAGCTAGATTGATAGTACAGAGAGATGTTCCGTCAGTTGGGAGCTGTTCGGGTCGTGCTGTCATGACTTGAACGGTGATTGCTTGCGTGTCTTTGGACTTAAGCTCTTTTATCGTCGTGGTAAAAGTTCTACTAGAATCATTGTAGGTTCCATTACCTGAAATGAAGGTAACGTAGCGTGGGGGAAGAATGTCTTTTACCGTGATATTTTTGAGAGTAGATCTACCTTTGTTAGTAACATAGATACGAAAAGCGGTTAGAGTGTTGACTGGGTAGCCAGGATCATTTGGTCCGATGTTCTCGATAAAGTCGTTATCATTAAAGGATGATCCTGCCTTGATACTTACATCTGGTTTGAGAACTTTTTTATTGATAGTGAGATCTGAGTTATTGCTACACGTTGTGCCGCCGTTATACAGGGGCTGACAGCCAGCTGGAGTAGGTTCGGCAGCGCTTGCCTGAGGGGCAATGGCAAATAGTACCAAGAGAAATGCTAATAATTGTTTTTTCATAGTGTATAGTGGCAGAAGTACCTTATAGTAGGCTGAAAGGATACCATGTCTGCTACAAAAAGTCAAAATAAAAATGTGGTTTTTGAGGTCTGGTATTGACAAAAGGAGGGCAGTATGGTGTAATACATATAGATTATTTGATAATTCTTCGGATTTTTGTATTCCCTTTTTTTCTCACAAGTGACAATTTCAAACTATTCTTATAGCTATGCCATATAGAAAATCTCAATCTTCAGCTGCCTCTGATTTTGTGGGCGAAGCTCCACAATCAACAACGCAAGACGCACCTAGCAGTGTGTCGCCTCGACGTACTCCACGAAGAGTAAATCCTGATGATTTCCAAGGAGATGATAGATCCTACTCGCAAAGTGAACCATCCTCTCAAAGTCAGGGTGGTCCTCGCTATCAGCGAGATAATTTTAGTGGCTCTTCTCATTATGCTCCTCAAATCCAGAGTGTTCCTACAGAAGAAGTAACTGGCTTTCTCGACTTACAGCCTGAAGGTCACGGCTTTCTGCGGCCTAAATTTATCCCTTCCAATAGAGACGTTTATATCAGTCAGTCTCAAATTCGTCGCTTTATGCTCCGTGGAGGAGATAAAGTAGAGGGGGTTGCACGTCCTCCTAAGGACTCAGAGCGTTACTACGGGTTACTTAAAGTGGAGAAGGTTAATGATCAGTCGGCTGAAGAATCTATGCGCCGTCCATGGTTTGATGACCTTACACCTATTTATCCAAAGCAGCAATTAACACTTGCTACAGGTAAGTCACCGCTATCAACTCGTATTATCGATCTCGTCGCACCTATTGGTATGGGACAGCGTGGAATGATCGTTTCACCGCCTAAGGCTGGAAAGACTACTATTATGAAGGAAATCGCAACAGGAATTACGAAGAACTTCCCCGATATCCATCTGATGGCTGCACTCATTGGTGAGCGCCCTGAGGAAGTTACCGACCTTACTATGTCTGTAAGGGGTGAAGTTATCGCAAGTAACTTTGATGAACCGCCAGAAAATCAGACCCGGGTCGCTGAAATTACCTTAGAGCGTGCAAAGCGCTTAGTTGAGATGGGGAAGGACGTTGTTATTCTTCTTGATTCTATCACGAGACTCGCGCGTGCTTATAACCTTTCTGTTGCACCTAGCGGTCGTACACTCTCAGGAGGATTTGATCCAGCTGCATTATGGCCTGCTAAAAGATTTTTTGGCGCGGCTCGTAACTGTCAAGAAGGTGGATCGCTTACTATTATCGGTACTGCACTTGTTGATACAGGTTCACGCTTAGATGATCTAGTCTACGAAGAGTTTAAAGGTACTGGTAACATGGAACTTCATTTAGATCGACGACTTGCAGAACGCAGAATTTATCCTGCAATTAATATTGAACGTTCTGGAACACGTCAGGAAGAACTCCTCTTATCTGAAGCAAATTATAAAAAGATCGTTACTATGCGCCGCATGATGGATATGTTAGGTGAGAATGAAAGAACAAGTCTCTTTATCGAGCAATTAGCCAAAACAGAGAGCAACGAAGAATTCTTAAATAACCTCGGACAAGAGAAGTAAGTTAGTTCATAATATTTATAAAGTTCCTAAAGTCATAAGGAAATTCCTAATAACTGCTTTATAAACGTTATAACATTACAACTTTATACGAGTTTTTTTGTTCAGTTTGACTTTAAAATGTGCCTTTGTTAGAGTAAAGAGATTAAGGTTGCCCATTTGCCTATGAGGACCCAATCACAAAGGGGTAGTGCCTATTGGCATCGCCCTAAAAATCGTCTTGCCCAATTTACACATCGAATTTTCTCCCACATCAGCTCCTTTGCGGAGTTTTTCTTCTTATATTATCTCAAGCGTAAGGTAATTAGTTTCTCTCAAACATTCGAGAAGAATAAAAACCACTTAGTGAGGTTTTTTTTAATGAAGCGTGGACGGTACAACCGTCCTTTCTTGCACATGGCGACCATGGGGGTATTGGGCTTAGGAGTATTGATCGGACCCTACGTAGCCGACGTCTATCCGGTCTTTACCAAGCAGGCTCAAGCAAATACAGATCTTGCCACCGCAGAAAATCAGCAACAATCCATCAATATCTCAGACAATGTTTTCTCAACAGATTCATCCGAGAAGCCTCGCGATAAGGTCATCACTTATACCGTCCAAAAAGGAGACACTCTCTCAACCGTTGCCAAGAAGTTTGGAATCTCATCAGACACGATTAAATGGGCAAGTGACTTAGATTCAGACAATATAACAGTCGGTGATACGCTCCAAATTCTCCCAGTAACCGGAATTCTTCATAAGGTAAGTAAGGGAGACACCGTCTATACTATTGCTAAAAAGTACGATACTGATGCACAGAAGATCGTAGATTTCCCTTTCAACGAATTTGCCAATCCTGAGACCTTTGCGTTAGTTGAGGGACAGGAAGTAGTCGTACCAGATGGAATTAAGCCTAATGTCTCAAGTAGTCAGCGTACGGTTATTAAGCAGCAACTCCAGCAATCATACTTAGCTGTGGGCAGTGCACCAGCCGTATCAAGCGGATCATTCTTCTTCCCGGTTCCAGGGAACACTGGTATCTCACAGTATGCTTCTTGGTATCATATGGCCTTAGATATCACAGCTCCTATTGGTACACCTGTCTTTGCAGCAC
>JBDHUU010000076.1:0-4225 GCA_039809285.1 Candidatus Levyibacteriota bacterium | reverse complement strand
TTCAGGACAAACCGAGTCTGGATTTTCGTATTACTTACTTAGAGAAGTTAGTAGGAAAGAAAATTCCCCAGAAAGTAAAAGAAGAGACAGTAAATCTGACAGGAGGACATATGAGACTCCTGATAGTGTCACTTGAGGCATTACTTACGTTGCCTCAAATGCCTGAAGATCTGACTAACTTTCTGCTCGAACAAAAAACCTTGCAAACAGCGCTCATCAGTCTGTGGAGAGAACTGAGTCCTTCAGAACAAGCGACTATTAGTGATGGGACGTACTCCCAGCAGCCGTATTTAGAAGCACTTGGGTTAGTAAAAGACAATAAGTTATGTATTCCGCTATTTTCAGAAGGTCTTCAACGAGGCCTTTTCAAAGAAAATCAGGCAAAATTTGTCTATGATGAGACTACTAATACCATAAAAAGGGGTGAAGTAACTTTCTCAGACGATTTAACTAAAGGAGAATTTAGGCTTTTTCGTTACCTTCTTCAGCATACAGGTGAGGTGGTAGAGCGTGAGATTATCATAAACACTGTTTGGAGAGAGGATAAATCTCAGGCAGGTATTACCGATCAGGCTATAGATCAGCTCGTCTTCCGTCTTAGGCGTAAGCTAGAAGAAGACCCAAATAACCCACAATTTATCCATACGATTAAGGGGCGAGGAGTAAAGTTCAGCCAATAATTAAAAGGATTTTATAAGGATTTCTTCAAGTTAAATAAGGCTATTCCTTCTATACTGCGACCATGAAAGAATTTGGCCCACGTCATTATTTCTCAGGTGATGAATTCATTCTTTATGATAGGCATGAAAGATTGACTTCACAGGCGCACAGATCGTATGCTAGTGATATGGCTACAGAACCTTCGACTTCAGAGAGAAAATGGGATCCTATTGATGAGCCGTTGGGAGAATCTCATTCTGTACAACCACCTACCATCGATGCTGATCGTCAACTCTTTGATTTCGAAGTTGATCGAAGAAGACAAGAAGCGGAAATAGGCTTTAGGCGCGAACTTAACCCTCAAGAACTACAAAAAATAAAAGATGATGTTATGCGAGATATGGAAAGGAGTAGAAGGGGAGAAATACCTGAAGAAACTCCTGAATTTGTATCAACAGGCCACCCTCAGTTAGATAGATATGAACAAGCGATCAGGGAGAGTAATCCAGAGGAACATGTAGATGAGAAGACTCGAAAGCAGGTTGAAAAAGAACGCAAAGAAACAGAGAAGACCTTTAGACAGCCGCGTAGCCTCAATGAGTTGATGGAGTCAATTGCAGAGTACGAACCAGAATTTGCCCATGATTTCCCATTGCTATATAAAGAGAAGTTTACCAATGCGGAAGGACAGCTTGAAGAAAGAGAAATAGTTAATGAAGCGAATTTCCTTCGTTGGATTCGAAAGCGTATGCGCTTTTTCGAGGGTGAAGATGGTCCAGATAGTAAAGTTAACTATTTTGGCAGACTAGGTATCCCCTTTGGTGCTCGAGAGATTCATATTTCTAATATGTTAAATGATGAAGAAAAGTACTTTAAAGACGCGAGTGGGGCAGTGCATAAGGACTTAGCAGATCAAATACGGCGTGAGTTATTTGCACGTATTATCGTAAGAGATCGGGACATTGACTATCGAACTGGTGGAAATGGTATGAGTGACGAAAGTGGAATAGATGCTGTTCTTCGAGGTATCTTTAGGACTAATAACATGACACGAAATACGTGGAATGGAAAGAGTATGTGGCATTGGTTACTCGAAATGCCACATGATGTCAAAGTAGAGCGAGTGACCAATGAACATGGACACACGTTTTATGAACGACATCCAAAGCAGGATACTAGGCTTGGACGAGGTATTGCTACAGCTATGGCAGCGTATTATCACTTAGCAGACTATACAAAAGAAGAATTTTTGAATCTTCGTCAGAAATTAGCAGAAGGAGAAAGTAGATCCAATCCTTATAGTGGGGAGGAAACTGAGCTTGCAAAGAAATATATATCTGATAAAGAGCTCAATGAAATATTTACAAGCGATGGGGTAGACAAAGCCGCGTTTATTAAATTTGTAAACTTCTTTCCAGATGCCAATATTGATCCTCGACGCTTATCGATGGTACGTGGATTAATTAAAAATGCAATTGGTAACAAATATAAACTTTACTATCGTGATCATAAGACGCATGAATTAGTTATGGATACTGAGTCTGTAGAGTTTGCAGAAGAATATGCTTTTCTTACGACTCGTTGGACTGGTATCGCTACCCGAAATGATTTGGGAGGTACCGCCTATGATGCTCAGGCAAAATGGCTAAGATTTAAGAACTATAGAGAGAAAGTAGCAGATGCAAGTAGGGGAGGAATGTTTGGGAATATGTATAACGCTGGCATGTTCAAGACGCTTGGTGTTAATTACTTAGATTCAATTCGTACACAAGATAATAGATTAGTACGAGAAATTATTGAAGATCTTGCTCGAGTCAAGCCAGCGAATGGAGATATGACAAAAGAGTCATTCACGGAAGAAGAAACTAAGGAAATAGATAAGGAAAATTCTCAATCAAGACAGTTATTAAGTGAATTTACTTTTCCAGATTTGAGTGAATTGAATCTTTACAATAATGGTATTTATAGGTGGGTACAGGAATATAAGTCTTTTATCGGTGCTGAAGAATTGCATTTAGATAAGTTGGTCGAGCAAGCTCGTTTTGGGGGAGTGCTTTATGATCCTGCATCATTCGGTAAACAAATTCAGGAAGGATTTCTCAAACCTCTTCGCTACGGCTATTCAAGCTGGCCTAATATGTATAGTAAGACTGTCCGGGATATTGTCGATTACGATGAGAATATTCATAAAGGTCTACCAACGGTGAAGGTAAATGGTAAAGATAACGTTTTTGTGGATATGTCTTTGGCAGAGTCAATGTTTGGGCATGAGCTTATGGATAGAGAACAGTTTTGGACACGATTACCCAGGTATGAGAATGGAAAAGAAATTACAGATAAGGATGGGAAGCCAACAGGTAAAGTGTTAGAGCATATTATAGACCCACGATTAATTAATACAAATGAAGGAAGGACACAAATGTTCAAACAAATGGCACTTGGAAGAATAGCTGCTGATATCTACTCTCACATAGATCTAAATAGTCCTTATCCTAAGTGGGATGGTAACACTATAACTGCTCTTATCAATGCTTTAGAAGTGATACCTGGTGCACTTCTTGTAGATGAACACGATATTAAGAATACCGTAGTTCCTCAGTTCTTTTTCACAAGAGATGATATTAAATGGTTAAGAAGTATCGCACACGTTAGCGAAACACGTAGGAATACCATAGACGTAACGAGAGATTCGGTAAAGGCGGGGTGGTCTGTAGGAAGAAAATTCCTCCAAGCCTTTATTAAAGGCATTAAATAATCTCTCTAAAGTGACTATGATAGATCGTATCCTCTTAATTCAAGGACAGATTGGAGTTTTTCCATAGGCTGAGGATATGCCTCACTCCCGGGAGAGTAATAAGATTTGTCATCGGCAGTTTTGTAGAAGATTGTGCTGCCACTTCCATCTTCTTTCTTTAGCTCATTGCCAAACCACTTTACTTTCTCGTGAGGCCGATGAGTTTCGGCAGAGGTCGCAGAGCCAACTGTAGTGTGCGGGGTAGTTGTCGGAGTAGAGCTGTGAGTAGTCTCACTCTCAGCTCCATGAGTACTTTCTGCTCCGGTTGGGCTTGGAGTATGTATAACTTTTTCAGCTGGTGCTGGATTATGGTGATCAGACGAACCTGTTGAAGAAGAAGGGTTTATTACTTCGCCATGTTCCGGTCTCGGGTCTACCTTCGCCCAAACTTTTCCAACATCATCCGCAGATAGGCCATAGCTGTCTTGCATATGTCTAGTAATATAGTCTTTATCATATTGTCCTGTTCTCATAATTTCTGCTGCAGTTGTTGCTGCTTTTACTCTATCGCCAGTCATCCTAAAGGTACTATGATATGCATCGTTAGCTGTGTTAAATGCGTGTCCACGATTCTGTTGTTGATGTTTGTAAGCAGCTTGTCGTTGATTATCTGCTGATCTTCTCCACAAGCGAAGAGGTGAGTATTTGCCTCCTCCAAGAAGGGTATCGGGAGCTGTTGAATGCATCCACTTTTGTTCAACCACGCGCCTAGGTGCTCGTGAGAATCCATTTTTGTCTTTGCCAAATAAAGCCCCACCTAACCCACCAAGA
>JBDHUU010000075.1:0-4336 GCA_039809285.1 Candidatus Levyibacteriota bacterium | reverse complement strand
TGGGACAAACCAGACAATTGAACGCTTGTCTTTTACCACAGAAATTCCTCCTGTTATAAAACTTTCACCTTGCGGTAAGATCGTTGACGAACGACCACGAAAAAAACCTATACGATAACAGATTATTTTCGTGCTCTTCGTCAAGAGAGCCAACTCTTTTGTAAATGTACTTGTGTCTTATGAGAAGTGGAAATCTGAAGGCAGTGCCTTTCGTTTATAAATCAGGGCAGATTTAGCTAACCTTCAGATTTCCACCTGCTGCTACTTAAGCCTGAGATTAGAAAAAATCCTAATTCAAACTTGCCTAGACAGCCTATAACGGAGTCACCGTTACGCATCACTTGCGTGATAGTGGATACATGTCTTGGGTTCCTGAAACTTCCAGACTCATCTTTTGAATCTTACGATTCGAAGACAAATCTTTCATTCTCAGTGACGCTAACTATTACTAGCCAACGCTAGATTCAGTCCCGCAGGTATGAAATCTAAAAAGATCTCATGGGCAAGCCGAACTGACTCTAGCTGTGGCTAAACCATAAAAAAACCAGCCCTGTAATAAGTTCCGTAAAACGGCGTTTGAAGCGAGACAGGATGCTCCAAACCTTTATGGCTGGTAAATAAGTAGTAAATTGTCAACTTCTGATGTTATTCAGAAGACCTATAATATATATTACTATGGGCTTTTTGTCAAGTGCTCAATTAGCCTCAGTCTGAGGCTAAATTGACCAATTTGAGGCTAGAATGTAAGAATTCGAGGCTACTTCGAGGCTGGGCGTAGCTCTTGCCCTTGTGGTGTATCCATAACTTCATAGCCCAGCTCGGCTATTTGGTTTCGTAACTCGTCTGATCGACTGAAATCTTTATTATCCCTTGCCTCTTCTCTTTCCTTCATAAGTTCATATACGACTTTAGGAATTTCAACTTTTTCTTCTTTATAATGCATAAGCTGAAGCCCAAATACCTCATCAATTTTCTTAAAGTCTTCTTTGGTAAGTTGACTGCTATTCTCCCAAACAAGCGCTAAAGCCTTAGACACATTGAGGTCATCATTGAGAGCTTCTTCAAATGCAGATGGAAGATGTGAGGAGCCTTCTTCACTTTCTAACGAGTATCTACGAAGTTTTCCTAAGGCTGTCTGGGCAGCCTCTAAACTCTCCCACGTAAAGTTCATTTCCTGACGATAATGAGTCTGGAGATATAAATAGCGAAGTGCCATTGGATCAAAGCCTTTGTCTTTGACATCCTCAACGGTGTAGAAATTACCTAGACTCTTACTCATCTTCTGTCCGTTAACTGTTAAGAATGCATGATGGACCCAATAATTTGCGAAAGTCTCGCCTGTTGCGGCTTCTGATTGAGCAATCTCGTTAGTATGGTGAATACTAATGTGATCGATACCTCCTGTATGGATATCGAAATGAGGACCTAATGCCTTCATGCTCATCGCACTACATTCAATATGCCAGCCAGGAAATCCAACTCCCCATGGACTTTCCCACTCCATTTGACGCTTCTCGTCTACTGGCGAAAGCTTCCATAGAGCAAAATCTGAGATATTTTTCTTCTCCCCAATCTCAACCCTTGCTCCGCCTATTAGTTCCTCTGGATTTTGACGAGAAAGTTTGAAGTAATCCGAAAACTTTGAAGTGTCAAAATAAATTCCATCCTGTGTCTTATAAGTAAAACCTTTTTCTTCTAATTTTTTAATCAGCTCTATCTGCTCAGGAATATAATCGGTAGCGTGCATGAGGTCATGAGGAAGAGTTATATTGAGAAGGTTACATGAGTCTTTAAATTGGGCTTCAAATTTTTTGGCGATATCCCACACAGAAAGACCAAATTTTTTAGCCCCTTTCTCCATCTTGTCCTCTCCTGTGTCACTATCTGAGACAAGATGTCCAACATCAGTAATGTTCATAACGTGATGGACACTATATCCGTTTGCTTTAAGAACACGAATGAGAATATCATCACCAACATAGCGCCTCATGTGCCCAATATGCTGATAGTCATACACTGTCGGACCGCAGGAGTAGATACCAACCTTGTGAGGAGTAATTGAAGTAAATTGCTCAATGGAACGGGATAAAGTATTATAAAGCTTCAGCATGATAATTTAACACTTTGGTTATTTGGATTGTAGCAAAAATGAGAAGTATTGCCTATCGATTAGAAGAAGAATTTACCAAAACCTCCAATAAGAGATGCAAGAGTGATCACTATTCCAGCTGTAACAAGAAGAATATTCTTGAGTCTTGTATTTTTATATTCTCCCATCAACTCTTCACTATTTGCAAACTTATATAGGAAGAAAAAGATAATTGGTAAGAAAATTCCATTTAAGAAATCTGCATAGAGGGTAATTTTAAATAGCGAAACATTTGGCAGCATAACTATGGCAAATCCTAAAAGAATCTGGAACATAAAAAAGCCATAGAATAATTTACTGCGATTAAAATCGACATCAAGACTTCCTTCATAGCCAAAAAATTCTGAGAAAGCATAGGCTGTAGCTAGAGGTACAATAGCAGCTCCGATAAAGCCAGCAACTAACAGTCCTGTTCCAAACATAATACTTGCCAAATCTCCAGCAAATGGCTTTATTGCTAAAGCGGCATCTGCAGCGCCTTTAATTTGAACACCATGAACAAAAATTGTTGCAATAACAGCAACCATCATCAAAAGGGAAAATATATCTGTCAGAATTGCTCCTGTATAAATTTCTGCTTGATTGTAATGAAGTTTGTCAGGAGATAATTTCTTGTCCTTAACATAACTATTAATAAAAAATTGCCCCCAAGCAGTCACAGTCGTACCTAAAACAGCAATAGATGTATAGAAGTAGTCAAAACTAACCTTACCATGGGGAACAACTACTGACTTAACTACTGTTCCCCAATCCGGTTTAGCTAATATTGCTGAAACTAAATAGGCCAGATAAAAAACAATAAGAAATAAGAAAAACTTCTCTACTTTAGCATATGAAGATTTAGTGATAAAAAGAAAAAGGAAAAGTACTAAAAGAGGCAAAAAGATAAATACATTGAGATTGAACAGTCCGAGAGCATCTTTTAGTCCTCCCAAGTCCTGGACAATTACACCCAAGTTTACGGTGAATAACATACAGAAAATAAGAAGTGAAACTCGAATCCCAAAACGCTCACGAATTAAGTCTCCTAGTCCCTTTCCTGTCACAACAGCCATGCGCGATCCAATTTCTTGCGTAATCATCAAAACTACAGTAATGGGGATAAGTGTTGTGAGCATGCTGTAGCCGAATTTCGAGGCAGCAACAGAATACGTCGCCACTCCACCCGCATCATTATCAGCAAATGCAGTAATAATTCCAGGTCCGACAATCGCGAGAACTATCAAAAGCTGTCTACGCAGTTTTTTAACATTAAAAAACTTTTTCATATTAGTTATACTTCTGCAGAACTCTTTCTGCTAAATCATCAAATCTCACAACACCTTCTAAGTGCTTAGCGTTATCGGTAACAGGTAAAGCATAGACTTTGTATCTGAGCATTTTTTTGACTGCGATATCTTTAGGAGTTGTCACGTGAATGACGATAAGATTTTGCTCCATAAGATCTCGTATAGATGTATCGTGTGAATGGACAAAAAGATCATGGATATTAACTACCCCTACCAGCTCATTCTCCTCGCTAGTAATGTAAATATAGGGAAGATATGAGACTTCCTCTTTTCTTTCTTTGATAAGTTCAATAACGTCTCCAACAGTATGGTTTACCTCGATTGCGAAATATTCAGAAGTAATTAACTCACCAATTGGAGTCTTGGATAATTTTAAGAGACTGTGAAGTTCAGTCTGTTTCTTCTTAGGAAGTGATCCCAAAATTTCTTCTCTCTTTTCATGAGATAGAGTAAGAAGAATGTCTACTGCTTCATCGGGATCAATCAGCTCTATCAACTCAGCTGATTTCTCAGGTGAGAAGCGTCTGAAAAGAGCTGTCTGATAACTGGTATTCAAATCTCCAATAACTTCTGCTGCATACTCTTCATCAAGCTCTGAGACAATTTTATTTACATTACGTATATTTGTCTTTTCCAGATAGTCGGCCAAGTCTTCAGGACGAATTCGATCCAAATGATCCAGACCTTTTTTCAGCTGGACATTTCCGCGAGCCAACTCTAAAGGCTGAATGTCTGCCCATGATAAGAAGTGAGGATGCGTATCCCAACGTAATGCACGATATAAGGGTAATGATGCTCCTTCTAAATTAATCCAACGCAAAATTCCGCGAAATCCAATATCTACTCCAGATATATAAAATGAGGGATTATCTCCCTCATTGTCTTGAATCGTTACGTC
>JBDHUU010000074.1:0-4362 GCA_039809285.1 Candidatus Levyibacteriota bacterium | reverse complement strand
GGGATGTAGCAAAGCGCCAATTAGTCCTCAAACCAAAAGAAACCATCTTTTCAGTAAAGCGTCTTATGGGTAAGAAATTCCATGACGAGTCTGTTCAGCGTGACATGAAATGGCTTCCTTATACTGTTAAAGCTGGACGAGATGATATGGCTGTTGTTGAGGTAGATGGTAAGACCTATACTCCTCAAGAAATATCAGCGATGATCCTTCAGAAAATTAAGGCTGATGCAGAGGCATATCTTGGTGACAAAGTAACTGAAGCAGTTATTACAGTTCCAGCATACTTTGATGACAGTCAGCGTCAAGCAACAAAACAAGCTGGTGAAATTGCTGGACTTGATGTGAAGCGTATTATTAATGAGCCTACTGCCGCAGCACTTGCATACGGACTTGATAAGAAAAATGCACACACAATTGCGGTCTACGATCTTGGTGGTGGGACTTTCGATATTTCAATTCTTGAACTTGGTGATGGTGTGTATGAAGTAAAATCTACCAATGGAGACACGCATCTGGGCGGAGATGACTTTGACCAAGTCATTATTGAATACCTGGCTGATGAGTTTAAGAAAGAAAATAATGTCGATTTACGCAAGGATCCACAAGCACTTCAGCGTCTAAAGGAATCAGCTGAAAAAGCTAAGATTGAACTTTCTTCTTCACAAGAGGCACAAATTAATCAGCCCTTTATTACTCAAGGAGCTAACGGTCCACTTCACCTCACTATGACATTAACGAGGGCAAAGTTAGAGCAGTTAGTTGATAACCTTGTTCAAAAAACCTTAAAGCCAGTTGAACTAGCTATTAAAGATGCAGGTATTAAAGCTCAAGATGTCGATGAGGTAGTACTCGTTGGAGGTATGACTCGCATGCCAAAGATCGTAGAAACAGTTTCTAAGTTCTTTGGTAAGGAACCAAATAAATCAGTCAATCCTGACGAGGTAGTTGCTGTGGGTGCAGCTGTCCAAGGAGGAGTTCTCTCAGGAGATGTCAAAGATGTATTATTATTGGATGTTACGCCGCTCACGCTCGGAATTGAGACGATGGGTGGAGTTTCAACTCCTTTAATTAGTAGAAATACCACTATCCCTACGTCAAAGTCCCAAGTATTCTCAACAGCTGCTGATAACCAAACTCAGGTAGAGATTAACGTTCTTCAAGGAGAGAGACCAATGGCTGGGGACAATAAATCCCTCGGTCGTTTTGTTCTGGACGGTATTCCACCAGCACCTCGAGGGATGCCTCAAATTGAAGTAACCTTTGATATTGATGCAAGTGGTCTTCTCAATGTTAAAGCTAAAGATAAAGCAAGCGGCAAGGAGCAAAGTATTAAAATTACAGGCTCAACAGGACTTTCTAAAGAAGAAGTTGAGAAAATGACAAGAGAAGCAGAAGAACACGCAAAGGAAGACGAAGAGAAAAAGGCACAAATTGAAGCACGTAATCAGGCGGACTCTCTTATCTTTACTGCAGAGAAATCTCTTAAAGATGCTGGAGATAACGTATCAAGCGAACTAAAAACAGAAGTTGAAGAGAAAATAAAAACTTTAAAAGAGACTTTGGATTCAGGGTCTAAAGAAGAAATTGAGAGTAAGACAAAAGAGTTATCAGATACTTTGATGAAAATTGGTGAAGCGATGAATGCTTCGACTGGCTCAGCCCAAGATGATCAAACTGCGACTCCTGATTCAAATTCTGAATCGGAGGAAGAGAAAAAAGAGTCGAACGAACCTGTTGAGGGGGAAGTAGTCGATGACGGAAAGTAAGCTAGAAAATTATAGTAATCTTCCTCTTCCATTTAGCGGATCACATAACAATGAGACGCAACCTCCTAAAATTCCACTTATTCCACCAACTTCAGAAGGAAAATCACTTGAACCAGCTGAAAAAATGAGCCTATCCCCTTCCATTCCTGGAAGTATTTCTTCTCAGGACACACAAAGATTAGAAAATCTACAAAGTATGCTTGAAAGATATGACAATACCGGTTCTGTTCCGACAGCTCCAATCGTTGAGGAAATTGCTCAACTATCTGCAAAAAAGGAAGGGTATTCTTTGGAAGAAGGGAGATTTGCTCCGGGAAGTGTAATGTTGAATCTTCCTCCTGTTGGGATAACAGAGGAAGGATTCCCAGTCTATGAATGGGTTAAAGGTGCAACCGGAAAAAGATTGAGAGGAGAAGGTGTAAAGATGTTGGGACCTGATTGGCTTAAAAAAATGGCAAAAAGGAATAAGCGAATTAGTACCAAAAACGTGGTTTGGTAAATACTAAAGAACATTTATGGAATTGAACCTCGATTACTCGAGGTTTTTTTGTACACTGGATGTATGCTAGAAAAGGGGACCTTTGGCAAAAGATTTGAAAAGGGATCGTTTGGTGATCTGCATGTGCATACAAGCTATAGTGAGTCAGTCTTAGCCTGTGATGGAACTGTTGCTCCTGAGAAATTAGTCGATTTGGCTGAAGAAAAAGGGCATAATTTTATAGCCATTACTGATCACGATACCATTGCTTCAAGTGTACGGGGTAAAGAATATGCCATAAAGCAAGGATATAACATAGAAGTAGTGGTTGGTGCTGAGATTTCAACTAATAGAGGACATATTCTAGCTTTTAACATGCAGGAGAATATTCCCTTTTGGGAGGATCCTGTAGACACGGTACGAAGGATTCATAGACAAGGTGGTCTGGCAGTTCCTGCCCATCCATTCTACTCGCTGACCTCCTCACTTATGGAAGATGGGCTTAATCAAGTCGCCTTCGATGATGATCCGGAAATCTATTGGGACGGAATAGAGGTATTTAATGCTGGTGCAAATGACTTTCGTTTTTATGAATGGGTGAGGCATCAAACTGACGGTAATAGAGCGGCGCGAAGATTCTATACAGATCATGAAGAGGAGAACTTATATGGAGCGGTGATTGGAGGATCTGATACTCATACGTCAAGTGTTGGTAGAGCTATGACTGCTATTCCGCCTGAGATGGATATCTATACTGCAATAAAAGAAAAAAAGACTGGTGTAATCATAACTGATCTTAAAGAAGCGTATTCTCCCAAAGTAATTTTTCAAATAGATAGAAAAGGCAGGGCTCTTCAGACATCACGACAAAAGATAGCTTCAGACTTAAGAACTTTTCCGAGTCCAAGGCTGGCAGTTTGAGGCGGTAATTGCTATAATAAGTGACTATGGCAAGTCAGGATTATTATCAGATATTAGGTGTTACGAAATCTGCAACAGCCGAAGAAATTAAAAAATCATATCGTAAATTAGCTCTTCAGTATCATCCAGATCGTAACAAGACAAAAGAAGGGGAAGAGAAGTTCAAGGAAATAACTAAGGCGTATGAGGTGCTTTCAGATCCCCAAAAGCGTCAGACCTATGATCAGTATGGAGCCGCGGCTTTTGAACAGGGAGCGGGAGGCAGCGGACCATTTGGTGGAGGCTTTGGTGGCTTCAACCAGCAAGGTCCATTCTCTTATTCGTATTCGACTAATGGTCAAGGATTTGACTTCGGTGGTTTTTCAGACCCATTTGAAATATTTGAACAATTTTTCGGCGGCGGAGGATCTCCATTTGGGAATCGTTCCCGTCGTCCAGCATACTCTCTCTCTCTAACATTTATGGAGGCAGTCAAAGGAGCTGAAAAAGAAGTAGTAATTGATGGAAAAAAACAAAAACTTAAAGTCCCAGCAGGAGTCGATACAGGAACCAGAATGCGTTTTGATACCTATGATGTAATTTTTGATGTAGCCTCAGATAGAAGGTTTCAGAGGGAGGGTTCAGATGTTATAACTGAGGAAGAAATTTCTTTTCCTCAGGCAGTGATAGGCAGTGAATTGAAAGTTGAGACAGTAGAGGGCCCCGTGACTATTAAGATCCCAGCAGGAACGCAGCCTGAGACACTTATTCGGTTACGAGGAAAAGGAATTCAACGTTTGCGAAGTTCTGGGAAAGGTGACCATTACGTAAAGATTAAGGTGCATATTCCCAAAACTATTACTCGCAAGCAAAAAGAAATTCTCGAACAATTTGATGCAGAGGGCTCTTCCAAGAAGAAATGGTTTTAAGCCCATAATTCTCTCTTACTCGTTAATTCTCCATTTGTCTTTTTACTGATTACTCCATATACTTTTATTAGTAGTAAAGCCGTCAGACGGTTTTTCCTGCTATGAAAAAGATGCCTGCCCGCATATGCACACACATTAGGTTATTTTTTACTGCACTATTTGCTGTCTATTTTTTGGTAGTCAGCTCCCCTTTTGCTTATGCCGCCTCTTCTCCCTGTCCTCCAGATCAAGCTATAACTGAGGTCGGCTGTCTGCCAACTGATCCCATTGCCTTCGTCACAAGCTTCTA
>JBDHUU010000073.1:0-4412 GCA_039809285.1 Candidatus Levyibacteriota bacterium | reverse complement strand
AGCTTTTACCCGTTTAGTTTGCGCATAGTTACTTAATTAGTAGGGAAAACTTTGGAGGACTTCACTTCTCTCTTCGCTATAGCTAATTTCTGATTTTGTCTGTTTTTTTAGTGAGCCTGAGAGGATTCGAACCTCTAACCAATACCTTAAGAGGGTACTGCTCTACCGTTGAGCTACAGGCCCTTAAATATGTAGTGGATTATATCAATTTGGCTATTGTCGAGCAATAAACTCTCCTTGATTTAGTACCCCGTATAGGAATTGCACCTATGACACTCTGTTCCGAAGACAGATGCTCTATCTGCTGAGCTAACGGGGCATAATAGCTTTTTTCCAACCGAAATCTTTTGCTGTTTTTCTCCTATAGCAATTTGCACAGCGTACTAAACATTTTTTAACTTCTGTCTGTACTTTTACTAAACTACTTCTTTCTTTCATTATTTCCGATAAATTGTACAACTTATCTGAAATATGATCAAACTCCAGAACTACAATATCAGATTCTCCACAATCTACACAGGGATGTTGGGAAAGATAATTCCAAACATAATCTTTAATTTGTTTAAGGACTATCTTGTTTCTTCTCCTTGCTTTCTCCAAGTAAAGTTGTTTATTTTGACTATAATGCTTCTGTGAACGGATATTCTGACATTGCTTGCAGTATGATTGATATCGATTCTTAACTTTAGACTTCCACGAGAACTCGCTAAGTAATTTTGTTGTTTGACATAATCTACAAAATTTAGCTTCATTCATGCGTTAATATCTTATATTATTTTACTTCGAATATCAATATATTTTCGAAGCATGAGTATAATCACTAGAGACATTCTTAACCGTTTCTTATCTTCACGAGCTAAGCTATACTGTAAGTATGAAGAGAACAATTTTCATAATTGCGCTCGTAATTTTAGGCGTAGTTATACTATTTTTTCTTAAGTCTCCTCCATCTATTCTGAATACTTCTCAGAATATGCCTACTACCTCAAACTCCGACTCATCTTCTTCTTTAGGAGCAGACATGCCATTTAATCTTACTATTCCTTCTGAGTTTCATATAGGACTTTTTGCTCAGGACTTAAATTCACCACGGGACATGCAGTTTACACCCCAAGGAACACTATTAGTCTCAAGTCCCAGTACCAACAGTGTCTATGCTCTTCCTGATACAAATAAGGATGGAATAGCAGATACAAAGAAAACTATCATAACTGGAGAAAATCACGTTCATGGCCTCGCTTTTTATAATAAGCAACTATTTATAGCAGACGTTGATAAAGTCGTACGATATAACTGGGATGAAAAATCCCTAACTGCAACTAAAGATAAAGTTCTTTTCTCACTTCCTCAGAATTCTGACCATAACGCGAGAACTATCATTTTTGACTCAAAAGGCACTATGTATGTAAGTGTGGGCTCGACATGCAATGTATGTTCTGAGAATTCACCGCAGTCTGCCACTATTCTTGTATCTGATTCGGATGGCAATAATCCTCATATTTATGCATCAGGCCTTCGTAATGCTCCTTTTATGACTTTCTATCCAGGGACTCAGGATTTATGGGCTACTGAGATGGGCAGAGATAACTTAGGCGACAATATACCTCCTGATGAAATTAACAAAATTAAAGAAGGATCAAATTACGGATGGCCATATTGTTATGCAGATAAGATTCATGACAACAACTTTGATCCAAAAAATATTCATGATTGCTCCAAAACGATTTCGCCCGTCTACCAAATACCAGCACATTCTGCGCCTTTAGGACTTGCATTCGTTACGTCAGATCTATTTCCTTCCTCCTGGAAAGGAGACCTAGTAGTAGCTCTGCATGGGTCATGGAATCGTTCTACTCCTATCGGGTATAAGATTGTTCGCCTCAACGTTGAAGGGGAGAGAATTACCAGTTCAGAAGATTTCATTACTGGTTTTCTTCCTGAAGGTACACTTATCGGTCCGACCCAAGCATTGGGAAGGCCAGTTGACCTGACATTTGACTCAAAGGGATACCTGTATATCTCAGACGATAAAGCAGGAAATATCTACATTGTTTCGAAAAAATAGAGACAAATTCTGCTCTTTAGTTGGATTCTTCTCCCTCTTATTTTTTGCATCTTTTCAGGGATTTGGTATACAATAGACATACCCCTGGGGTTATTTATATGGAAAGAGTAAAGAAATTTATCAGGAAAACTAAATATTCCTACAGAGCTCTGCCAGACAAGAAGCAGTACGTTGAATTTTTCACAGCTGCTCTTACTGTTCCTATGCTTCTTACTGTTATTATTATTAATCTCAACAACCTGAGAAGTAATAAAGAAGCAACCCCAACTCCTACACCGATGCAGGAAAGGCCAATTGTTGTCAATGTTCCTGAATCAACAGGAACTAAAACGGGAACACAGCCTTCAACTGCCGCATGCACTAAAGGAATTGGTCCAATTAGCATCGACTACCCCGACGAGAACGAGACCATATTTGATAATCCAATCCAAATTGATATTAATTATCAGCAAGGCAACTACTGTGCAGCTGTTTGGGCTTATCGAATTAATGACGGAAAATCTTCAGACTATGACGACAAGTCAATCGCACTCTACAATGTTCCCAATGGGACAATTAGATTTCAGCTGAAAGTTAAAAGTATTGTAACGGGAGAAACCAAGACTCTAACTCGTACATTTATTTACAAAGGGTCGCAAGACTCACCATCTGCCTCAGGTTCAGCTAACTAAAACAATGCCTAAGAATCTACGATCTACACTGACCTTCCTTTTAGGTTGGCCTCTGTCACTTATCGCAATATTTTTTCTAGCACGCTCATTTTTATCCAAAACAAATAGTATTGCCTTTGACTTTAATCACATTAATATTCCATTTATTCTCTTAGGACTTGGTTTCTTTATAGGTTATTATTTCCTTCGTAGCTTCATATGGTACTCACTCTTAGTATCCCATGGAAATAATCTAAATCTTTCTGAATCGCTCTTTAATTGGTCTTTTGCCCAGTTAAGGCGATATATTCCTGGAAATATCTGGGCAGTTGTTGGAGTATCTCTCCATTTTTCCCAAAAAAATGTTTCTAAAAAAGACCTTAGTTCGTCGTTTATTGCAGAGACAGTTCTGGTCATGCTCACATCATCGCTTATAGCTTTTTTGGGTATATCACTTATTATTTCTACATTCCACTTGTATTCTCTAGATGCTTTTTTACGTACGTTTGGAATAAGTCTATTAGCTATAGTCACCTTTTTGTATATGTTCTCAGGCTACTTAACAACGTTTATTAAAGTTCCTAAAATAGTTTCATACGCATTAGCTCCATTCTCTTTTTCACGTCTTATCCTTCTCTGGGGACTTATGCTCCTGAGTTTTCTATGTTACGGTATTGGTACATATTTTATTGTTAGCAGCCTTTCGTATATCGATCCACACTTGTTTTGGGTATTTGTTGGTTATTTTGTTTTTTGTTTGCTTGTAGGATTTGCTTCCTTTATTACACCAACAGGACTTGGAGTTCGAGAAGGTGCAATGGCTCTGGGACTGACCAGCGTCATCGCGGGACCACTTGCATCCTTTATTTCACTTTTTGCCAGATTATGCCTCATTATTGCTGAATTGTGTTTCTTAGGAGCTGCTTATTTTTTTCATAAAACAAAAACTGTTGTAATCAAAAGACTTCTCACATGGATAAGAACTAACCCTCAAAGTGCAGTCCTTATACTCTGTTATGCTCTCTTTGTTCTTTACTTTGCTTTTATTAGTGTCCTTCGCTACGAGAACTTCTATGCTGGTAGATTTGATCTGGGGAACATGGAGCAGACTGTATGGAATACGCTACATGGAAATATTTTTGAGTTTACTAATCCTAATGGTACTACTATCGTCTCTCGCTTATCTTTCCACGCTGACTTTATCTTAGTTCTTTTTGCACCGCTTTACTTTTTTTGGCAGGATCCGCGTATGCTTCTTGTATCACAAGCTGTCATTACAGGTGGAGGTGCATTTTTTGTCTATCTGCTGGCTAAAGATATTATAAAAAATAAAAACTTAGCACTTATTTTTTCTTTACTCTATTTCCTCAACCCAAGTCTTCAAAGAAGTGTCATCTATGACTTCCATGCAGTAACTCTCGCAACTACTTTCTTATTAGGCTCATTTTACTGTATGTATAAAAAGAAATATGGATGGTTTGTCTTATTCTCGATCCTTGCCGCCCTTACTAAAGAACAAATCTGGGCAATAATTGCTCTCTTTGGCGTGTATATTTTTATTTTCCAAAAAAAGAGGATCTTTGGCAGCCTCGTCTTTATCTTCTCTTCACTTACTCTCTATCTTCTCATCTGGAAAATTATTCCCCAAGCAGCAGGCTCACAACATTTCGCGCTCTCTTATTACTCCAATGGAGAAG
>JBDHUU010000072.1:0-4418 GCA_039809285.1 Candidatus Levyibacteriota bacterium | reverse complement strand
CGGGTCTTGTACACACCGCCCGTCAAGGCAGCAAAGTCGGGAGCGGCTGAACATCCATGTATGTGGATGGAGGCCGATACCGGCGATGAGGCTTAAGTCGTAACAAGGTATCCCTTGCCGAAGCAGGGGATGGATCACCTCCTTTCTAAATTTTAACTTTGAATCTTTTATAGAGGCATAATCTAATGAGGAAAGGGGAAGACATAAAACTTGATCTCAACAGCTCAACTGGGTGAGACAAGGAGATGTGTATTAAAGCAACCAAGCTAAGTGAGCAGTGCTTGAATAGTTTCGTTATACTGAGAAACTATATAAAAACTACTCTCGCCTCTCTACCACTTTTTGATTGTTAAACAAGATTAACCATCCGCAAGGATGGTTTTTTTGTACTTCGACAGGCTTAGTATAAATTTATTTGTTCTAGCCTCACGGCTATGGTAAAATCAGAATTATTGAACACGTCTTCGTAATGGCGAAGCCGCGTTCGACGCGGCGCGGTGGTGAAGCGGTTAACACAGCTGTTTGCAGAACAGCCACTCACCGGTTCGAATCCGGTTCGCGCCTCCCATATAAGTAGGTGACTTCAATATTAGGTTCAAATCTGGTAAAATAGGAATCTAGTTTTCAAGGGTTGCTAGTTCATCGGTTAGAACGCTGTCCTGATAAGACAGAGGCGCGTGGTTCGATTCCACGGCAACCCACTTATTACTTCTTCTTCTCGATAAAGTTGGTTCGATTCTCCTATGTTGCAGGGTTTCGCTTCGCACAACCCACCACGTAGTTGTTCTATTTTCCTACACATTCTTTACAGTTTCTTAGTTTAATTTTTAGCCTCCTTTGTAATAATGAATTTTCCTATGAGAGACAATATATTTTTGTGGTGGATTTTGCCTGTCTTTATTCTTATGACGGTATTTACCTTAGGAGTCATTCTCCTTCGTCCCGGAGAGACCGCAAATAAGAGTGATTATGGTACACAGGTTGGAGTTGGTGGAGGACCCCCATTAGATGTTGAAATCACCCTTAAACCAACACCCACAATTGGATCACCAGTTGCTCCTAGTTTTTAGTCGCTGATTTAAGCTTCATCCAGAAGTCTTCCTGACGACAGAGACCTTTACTATCTTTTTTATCTTCTAAAATTTGCTTAATAGCTTCTTCAAGGAAAATGGTATTCTGCGAGCCTTTAGCCAAAAGAAGAGTCTCTTTAGGCAAATTATCCTTTAAATACTCTCCAGCCCGTAGCGAATTATCAAACCAACGAACCTCTTTAAAGCCCTTTTCGTTTTCTTGAATAATTGGCAGGACAAATTCACGGGTGAGCGGTCCAACAAGGTAGAGATAGTCGACAATTCCGATAAGTCTTTTTGCAACTTCTTCATGTTCGATACGAGCTTCATTTCCTAGTTCCCGCATATCACCAAAGAGGAAAGACACATCACGATCAGTTTCCTTTTTAAGAATATCTATAAGATCCAAGAAAGCAATGGTGGATGCTTTTGAGGCATTATAGGATGAGTCTATGATAATACTCTTTTTTATTCCTTCAAACATGCTCGTTCTTCCTTTGGGTGGTTGATAGTTTTTCTCAAGAGATGTCTTTATTTGTTGAAGGGTTAGCCCTGCCTCTAGCCCGACTAACATACTAGCCGCAAATACCTCTCTGTATTCCTGAGGTAAAATATGTCGATTAAAGGTGAGATTTATCTCTTCACGTTTAGAATCTGTTTTAACGAAAAAATCAAAAGATGAACCCTTTAGGCTTACTCTATAAAGACCATAGGAAATAGTACAGGTACTTTTTGTGCCAAACGTGAGGAGTTTACTGGATAATTCTTTTCCTTCAATTTGACTTGTCACATCTTTATCATCAGCATTATAAATACCAACTTTACAGTGAGATTTAGTAATAATCTTTGTATCCTCGTGAGCAATGTTGGTAATTACTTCTTGAAGCCTCTCTTCTTGGGATAGTCCTTCTTTTCTAACCGTCTTGTCGAATTGAAGTGAGTGGGTAGCAGAGACATTTAAAGAAATAGCGATATCAGGCTTGAGAATTGAGAGTAAATAATCCATATTTTTTGGCGGATTAGGTTCGTCTATTCCCATTTCTGCGACAAGGTACTTAGTTCCCTTCATATAATCTATATTAAGAGGAGATTTAGCCAGCATCTTAAGCCAGTCTAAAGAGGAGTAATTCTCAGGATGTATACCAAGAATGCCAAGAGGAATGCCAGTCTCAGAATTTCCGACAGCTTTAGTTGGAAAGTGGTCCATAAGAACCGCCTCAATAGCTTTTCTCGTTGAGGATTTACCAACAGACCCAGCAATACCGATAGTAGTTGGGTTGTGCTTAGCTAAGGCTTTTTTAGCAAAATAGCGGAGATAGGAGAGAGTAGAGGATGTGACAAATTTTCTCACAAAAATATTATATCAGGCTATGGACTAAACGCCTACTTAAAGACGTCCATCTGAGATACTTGACCTTTATTCACTTGTCCAACAATTATTTGATGAGGGTGTTTTTCATCGGGCACATTTAACCAGTTCTGAACATAGTCTTGTGACATAGCTACCTCTGCAATTTGTCGAGATTTTTCCATATACTTTGTTTGGATTAGAAGAGTATGGGTGTTAGAAAAAGCTGCACCGGGTTCTGAGAAGTTTTTCAAGTTTTGCGAAATCGGATAATGGGCTTGGTCAAGAACTTCTTTAAGTGAGTCAGGTTTAATAAATTCATCATCTTCAATACTGGAGCGAGGAACACGGAGTTTGAACGCCGTATTTGGTCCAAGTCGATACATAATACCTAGGGGTCTAGGATCAGTAGAGAGACTGATAATAGAAGGGTTTTGAACCTTAACGGCTTCTTTATAATCAATACCTCGCTTTGTATATTCAACTCTAGTTTGTTCCATAGCCTCTTGCCAGTCGTTAAGGTAATTGTGAAGAGCATCAGGCATATTGTTTAGCTGAGATTCAGAGATACGCGGCATGCCTTTAGCATAAATTTTCGTAGCATTATATCTTCTTTTATCAAAGTAAAGCGGGTTTACTCCTGTTTCACTAGTATATCCTCCGTCAGCATGCCGAAAATATCCTACAGGCAAAACATTTCCTGTCCTATGGTCAAGAGCGACAGCTCCAACCCACCTATCAGTAAGGTCTACTGCATCTAAGGATGAATAAATAGTTTGCATGACCGGATCTTCATGACGGATTTGACGACTGGCATAATTTTCATACCCATTTGGGTCAGCTTCTTCACCCGTTGACATTTGACGACCATGTTCATCAGTAATTCCACACCCTGAAGGACTTTTCCTAGGCGTAAATTTTCCACCATCATAATGTCCTAAGAAAGCAACACTATTTACTCCATGACTGTTCATAATGCCTGCAAATTGTTGTTTGAATTTCTCGTCTCCTCCTGCTCCCAGAGCTCTGACAGAAGCCGTACGGACTCCGACTTCTTCTGGAATCCATACACGTGCATCACCACACAGTACAATAGCTGTAAGTCTTCCAAGTCTTTTATTTTCTTGCCATTCTCCAAGATATTCTTGTACTTTAGCATCTTCATTGCGTTCGATAAGTATGTCCGGAGAGACAGAAAGAACTGGCTCTACATAGGGGCGTTTTTCATAGTCGCGATGCATATCAATATGAGGGATTGGATTTTCAGTCATAATATCGTCTGTTGTATTAGGCATACACTTACAGATTAAAGTAAAAAAATATTATACACCCATAAATTATCTTTTCAAGACCGATAATTTGTTATAATTCCGTCATGAAAGTAACCTCTCTTAAAGAAGCGCAGGAATATTTGGAGTCCTACATTAGACCGAGTGTCTTTGAACGAGTTCGAGAAGATAGCCATCTTAAAGATCCATTGGAGCGGATGCGTGTTCTATTGCGTCTGCTAGGTAATCCTGAGAAAAAGTTCAAATCTATTCAAGTAAGCGGAACGTCAGGTAAGGGTTCGACTACCTATCTTTTAGCTAATATATTAGTCAAGGCCGGATACAAAACAGGCTTTGCGACGTCACCTCACCTGCAGAGTATTAATGAACGTATGCAGGTCAATATGAGAAAAATAACTAATGATGCTTTAGTGTTGTTAGTCAATAAGCTGATTCCTGCAATTGACTCGATGAAGAAGCTTCCAGAAGGAGAGCCGTCATATTTTGAACTTTTGACAGCTCTTTCCTTTATGCATTTTGCCCACGAGAAAGTCGATATCGCAGTTGTTGAGGTAGGGCTTGAGGGCAAATATGATGCCACCAATCTCCTCGATCCTTTAATTGTGATACTCACCAATATCTCTAAAGATCATACCGATATGCTGGGTACGACTGAAGAAGAAATTGCAAAAGAAGCATTTAGTATCATCCGGAAAAATGAAAAAGGAGAAG
>JBDHUU010000071.1:0-4451 GCA_039809285.1 Candidatus Levyibacteriota bacterium | reverse complement strand
AAGATGTACCATCACATCAACAAAATGTGACCTCTACTCCTCTTGATGGTGGAGCAACCACGTCACGTCTTGATCCTACTCTGAGACAAAACCTTTCCGCTCTCTCCCATTTAGATGCACGAATGACGCAGGTTTTGCATCATGCTCAAGATGAAGCCAAAAAAGTACGACATGAGAAAATTGAGCCTGAGCAGCTTCTTTTAGGACTTCTCTATGACGAACAGATCTTTAAACTTCTTGAAGGTCTTTCAGTAGACGCTCCAGCCCTTGCCAAAGAAGTTCAAAGTAAAGAGACTATTGGTACGTTCGTTGGACAGGCGACATTAAGTGATGCAAGTACGAGTCTTTTTGAGGTCGCTTATCGTGATGTCCAAGCGCGGGGTGTAACATTTATTGCTCCTGAGGATCTCCTTGTTTCATTGTGCAGTAGTTCCTCAGATGTCGCCAAGATGCTTAATGAAAAAGGTATTACGGGCAAAGAGCTTGGAGACAAGCTCTCTAAATCCCCAACCTATACGACAGGGAAAAAATCAGTCCTTGAGACCTACGCTATTGATTTAACTGAAGAAGCAAAGAATGGTAAATTAGATCCTATTGCAGGCCGTGAACGAGAAGAAGATCGTCTCATCCATGTCCTCCTGAGGCGGACAAAAAATAATCCAATTATTATTGGAGAAGCAGGTGTTGGTAAAACAGCTGTTGTTGAAGGGTTGGCAGAAGCAATTGTCTCAGGCCGAACTCCAGCTGAGCTGAAGGATAAAAGAATTTATCAATTAGACTTAGCATCTATGGTGGCAGGAGCTTCTCATAGAGGGGAATTTGAGGAGAGGCTTAAAGGTGTTATTAATGAGACTATTGCATCTGAGGGGAAAGCTATTCTCTTTATTGATGAAATCCATACTCTTATCGGAGCGGGAGATACTGATGGAGCACTTGACGCATCAAACATTATTAAGCCTCATTTAGCTCGGGGTCATATGCAGATTATTGGTACTACAACGACTGCTGAATATAGAAAATATTTTGAGAAGGATAAAGCCTTTGAAAGGCGCTTCCAACCGATTCTTTGTGATGAGCCATCAGAGGAAGCAGCTGTTGAGATGCTGAAAGTACTCCGTTCAAAGTATGAGAAATTCCATGGTGTTACTATTCCTGATGACACACTTGTTGCAGCAGTAAAACTTTCTAAAAAATATATTGGTGAGAGGTACTTGCCTGATAAAGCAGTCGATCTTATTGATGAAGCTGCAGCTGATGTAAAGCTAGGCAGAATTGGACCTACAAAAAGCGTAGGGCAGAAGACAGAGGGCAAAGAGCAGGATGATGAGAAAAAGTTAGCTGATAATGGTATGACAGAATTAGCTCCTCCCTCCCAAGCAACAGGCAGTACTGTTGTTAAATCAGATATCGAGAAGGTGGTTAGTAACTGGACAGGTATTCCAATCACCAAGCTCACGGAAGATGAGAGTCAAAAATTATTAAAGCTTGAAGATAGAATTCATGACCGTCTGATCGATCAAGAAGAAGCTGTCTCAGCTGTTGCAGAAGCTGTCAGACGTGGACGTATCGGCCTCGCACCAGCTAATAGACCAATTGCATCCTTTATCTTTCTAGGCCCCACAGGTGTTGGAAAAACAGAACTTGCTAAGACTCTCGCAGAAATTCTTTTTGGTCGGGACGATGCTCTTGTTCGACTTGATATGAGTGAATATATGGAGAAGCATGAAGTAGCTAAGCTTATTGGTGCACCTCCAGGATATGTTGGGTATGAAGAAGGAGGCCAACTTACTGAGGCTGTTAGAGCTAAGCCATACTCAATTGTTCTATTAGATGAAGTTGAAAAAGCTCATCCAGATGTCTTTAATATTTTGCTGCAACTCTTGGAAGATGGACGCTTAACTGACAACAAAGGTAATACTATTTCATTTAAGAACACCATCATTATTGCGACTTCAAATATTGGAAGTGCTCTTATTCAGCAGCAGTTAAGTGATAAAGCCTCTACTGCTGAAACCACTTCAGTTACTCCTCAGTCACAAGATCAATTTAATAAGCAATTTGCTGAGTTATCAGGTCTAGTCACTAATGAACTTCGTAAATTCTTCCGACCTGAGCTTTTAAATCGCTTTGATGATGTGGTCATTTTTAAGCCTTTGAGACGTCAGGATATGACTCAAATTGCCAAATTAGGTATAGCAAAGACGGCAAGGCTTCTTGAAGAGCAGGGATATCACATGCAGGCTACAGATAAAGCATTAGCTGAACTTGCGCAGGAAGGTTATGATCCAGTCTATGGTGCACGACCATTAAGGAGATTAATTCAATCTTCAATTGAGAATCAGGTTGCGATGCTTCTTATTGGGAAGGAATTTGTACCAGGAGATACCATTGTGATTGATTATGATTCGGGGAAGAGCACGTTCACTTTTTCTAAAGGAAGTGGAGCCTCTCAAGAGAATGTAAAAGCAGATGCTAAGGACGCAGAAGAAAGTACCTCTCCATCTGACTCGACTCCACCTCAAGAACCTTTTCCTGCAGATACAGGTGAGGCACAGGCGCTGCCCACTGATAATCACGAAGAGGCATCAAGTGCACCGCAATTTGCAACACCTGATTACAACCCGCCATTCTTAAACTCCAACGACAATTCAAGTAGTGGTATGGCTACTCCAGCCTCTAATGACACAGTTGCTTCAGCCTCAAATTAAATCTGTTAGTTTGAGTTTTACTTCTTAACTTTCTATACTGGAATAGACCAACTATTATTATGTCTGCCTATTTTTTCTTGCCATTTTATTTTCTATCGTTTTGGTTTGGTGAGGCTCCAGTTAGTATCATCCGCTATTTTTTGGAGGTTAATAGAGCATTCTTTCGTTTTTTCTCAGTATCTCTTCTTTTAAGAACTTTTTTTCAGCCAATTAAAAGTGAGTATCGTCCCGGCTTGGTAGGATTTTCAATTGGTATGGGAATTGTCTTGAAGACAGTAGTGATTGTTGCCTCTCTTATTTTATTTATTCCTATTTTGCTTTTGGAAATTTTACTCCTGGGAGGATTCTTAATTTTCCCATTAGTGACATTAGCTTTACTTATTTGGTAACACTATGGACTATCACTTTGTATCTTTTTATCGTCTTTACCACAACAATTTGATCCGGCTCATCCGACTTCTTGTCCCAACAGGGCTGGCTATATTAATTATCCAGGGCAATTTCTCTCATGCGTCTCCAACATTTTTTCTCGGTCTCTTTAACATTTTTGTTATGGTCGAGATATTTTACCGTTACAAAATCTGTTTTATCCAATCTAAAAAAACTATTCAGCAAGTAGAAGAAAAAGATGCATTACAGGTGATGACTTTTCCTGCCCTATCATCAATGCATGCTTCCTCAGCTGCTTATGGAGTAGTTAAAGATCTTTTGAGATTCCCGCAGGTGCATTTTTTTCTCCAGAGAGCAGGTATTTCTCCCCAAGAATTAGTCAAAAATGACTTAGGAAACGCTCTTCTTCCACAAGAAGCATTCTCTTTAGCTAAATCCATTAATGGGAAGAGAGTTACCACGGTAGATATTTTGGCTGCATACTTACTGCTAAGTGAAGAAAAGACACAGTTACTCTTTAATAAAAAATTAAAACCCAACGATGTCCTTTCGATCCTTCAGTGGACCAGACTTATCTATCCTCAAGAGGAAGAACACCAGCGTTTGCATATTGAAGGAAATGGTGGAGGTTTTGGAGAGAGTCTGGTAATCGGCTGGACTCCTGAGACCAAAAACTATACAAGGAATTTTACTACTTCCTTGACAGAGCGTGATGTCTCGATTGTGGGTCGAGAAAAGGATTATGAGTTACTGAAAGAAATTTTGTCTAAATCTGAAAATAATAATATTGTTCTCGTTGGTGAAGCAGGTGTAGGGAAGGAACAGCTCATCCAGAAATTAGCACTAGATAGTTATAGCGGAAGAATAAATGGTGAGCTTGTGTCAAAAACAATTCTTGAGCTTTTAGTCGGGACACTTTTGGCAGGTGCAACTACTCAGGGTGAGTTGCAAGCTCGAGTTGAAGCAATAATTGCTGAAGTTTCACACGCTCATAATATCATTCTCTATATTCCAGATTTCCAAAATATGATTGGCGGCGGAACTTTTTCTCTTGATCTTTCCGGAGCATTAGCTCCGTATCTCAAAAATGGCAAAATTCCTATTATCGCTAGTATGACTGAAGGAGCTTACAAAACCTATCTTGAGAGAAGTTCTCTTAACCAGTTATTCTCTCCTATAAAAATTGCTGAAGCAAATGAAGATCTTGCCCGTTTGATGGTCATGGAAAAAACACAAGAAATAGAGAAAAAATCATCAGTCATCGTTACCTACTCAGCCCTAGTTGAAGCTGTGAGATACGCTGACCGCTACAGCCAAAGCATGGTTCTCCCGGGAAGTGCAATTGCTCTTTTG
>JBDHUU010000070.1:0-4470 GCA_039809285.1 Candidatus Levyibacteriota bacterium | reverse complement strand
GAAAATCCTTCTTTGTCTACTGGCCGATTTCTGAAGCGCATGTAGTACAAAACCCCGTAATGAAGTAAAAATATTACTGAGCGGTGAGTTGTTCTGTCTCCTGCTCCTGAGGTTCTTCTTGTTTCTCCGATGGCTCCTCAACACTTGCTGAACTGAGAATATCATGAAATTGCTTAAGCTTTTTAGTTGTGATATCTACATCTCCTTTGATAACAATGGTCATTCGAGCAAGCTTACTTGACTGAAAGATCTTAACATCATCAACGTTATATTTCTCCTGAAGGTGCTGAGCCATACTATCTTGTTCTGGTACCCACAGACGATCTTTACTCTTCTCTGGCTCTCGCTGCTGAACTTCACCTTTAACTTTTCTTGAGATATCTTCTGTCTGACGGACAGTGAGATTGTCTCGTAAGATTCTCTTAAATAACTCAAGCATTAATTTAGGATCACCAAGTGAAATAAGTGGTCTTACGTGCCCCTCAGTAATAACACCGGCGACAAGCGCATCTTTGATAGCATCTGGAAGTGAAAGGAGTCTAATAGTATTACTTACTGTTGGAGCACTTTTACCGATTCTTTTTGCAACTTCGTTGGTACCAAGACCAAATTCATCGATAAGTCTTTTATATGAGAGAGCACGTTCGATTGGATTAAGATCCTCACGCTGAACGTTTTCAACAATTGACATCTCAAGCATTCCCTGAGGAGTAGTATTTTTGATAACTACTGGTACTTTTGGAAGACCTAAGATCTTTGCTGCTCTCCAGCGTCTCTCGCCTGCAATGATTTGATATCCTGCTGGAGTCTCTGCTACAACAATAGGCTCTAAGATGCCTTGTTCACGGATAGATTCAACGAGATCAGTGAGGGAGTCTTGGAGGATAACTCCACGTGGCTGCAGCGGATTGGACTGCAATTGAGTTGTTTCGAGTTCGGTCAATTGACCTTGTTTATTATCCATTGATTACTTCGACAACTTTTTTGCCGAGTTTAGTCTTAAAATTAACGACTCCGTCACGAAGTGCAAATATAGTGAAGTCTTTACCAGTTCCTACACCATTACCAGCAAAAAAGGTACTGCCTTTTTGGCGAATAATGATATTTCCAGCTTTAACTTGACTACCACCATATACCTTAACGCCTCGACGCTTAGCAACTGAATCTCTATTTCCTTTTACTGCTCCTTGTGATTTTGTATGTGCCATAGTTTCCTTTCGCTTATTTTATGGATTTGTGAAAACATACCTATAATAGGATTTGTTTTCACAAATGTCAATAGTTATTTTATGCGGTTTTCTTACTCCTCTTAGAAGTAGTCGTGCTTGTACGTGGTTTGACTGGAGTTTTAGCCTCAGCTTTCGCTGTATCAGCTTTGATTGCTTTATGACCACCGATTGCTTCGATCTGAATTTGAGAAAGTTCTTGACGGTGTCCTGTAACACGTCGATAACGTACTTTAGCTTTATATTTAGCAATTCTGAGTTTCTCCCCCCGAATGTGAGCTAAGACTTTACCAGTAACACTAAAACCTGAAATTGTAGGCTGACCGAAAGTAGCTTTTCCATCAGCGTTGTGGAACAAAACTTCAGAAAAAGTAATGTTGTCGTTAGGCTGAACTGCTACTCTCTCAACAGTAATAACATCACCTTCTGAGACTTTGTACTGTTTTCCGCCTGATTTGATAACTGCGTAGTTCATAATGTCCACCAATTATAGCAGATCTCTTACTTGATTTCCAGCACGGAATGCCTAGCGTATGTGGTGAGCATTGCAGAAAGAATTCCTAAGAAAATAAAGTTAGAAAGAAGCGAGTTGCCGCCAAAGGAAACAAAAGGCAAGGTAACTCCAACGACTGGAAGTAAAGCTACATTCATCCCAATATTTACAAAGAACTGTATGAGAAAAAAAGCAAATACAATTGATGCATAAATTTTGGCAAAATTGTTATCCAGCTGAGTAAAAATAATATAAATTCGGATACAGAGTATGACAAAGGCGATAAGTACGATAATTGCTCCTACAAAACCAAGGCCTTCTGAAAGTGTCGCGAAAATAAAATCAGTATGCCGCTCAGGGAGAAATCGTAAGCCAGACTGCGTCCCTTGGCTTAAGCCTTTACCTAAGAACATTCCTGACCCTACAGCAATCATAGCCTGAATTACATTGTATGACGCGCCTAAAGGATCACTTGTTGGATTGATAAAGGTGAGAAGACGCTTCTGCTGGTAATCATGAAGCAAATTCCAAACAATAGGTGAAACCAGCAGAAATGGGACTGCCATGAGACCAAACCACTTTAGAGAATACCCATATGTTACAAGAACAAGTAAGACCACTCCGGCATAAATAAGCGCATTCCCTAAATCCGGCTGAAAGGCAATGAGTCCAAAAATTGGCGTAAGCAAAATAAAAATAGTAATAAGGGATCGAAGCGACCTGGTAGGATGCTTAGATAAATACGATGCAAGAGCCAGGGACAAAAAAGGCTTTAGTACCTCTGAGAACTGAATCGGAAAGCCTGCAACAGAAATCCACCTGACTGCTCCGTGACTCTCAAAACCTATGACAAGAACAATAAAGAGGAGAACGATGGAGACAAGATAGATAGGAACTGTAAGTCTCTGGAGCGTCTCTACTCGAATTCTTGAAAAGAAGAAAAAGGCAATGAGTCCAATAACCAACGTAAAAAATTGACTAAAGAAAAGCACTTTATTGAGCGACAATAGTGTCACAAGACTGATGATAAGAAGGACAGCAACTGGAGCTAAAAGCCACCAGTCAATGCCAAGTAATGTTTTCCTTCGCATTATTGACGTCTAACAGCAAATGGACCTTTTGAAAGTGTAGCAGTTAGAGTCTTTCTTTTTATTTCTTCTTCGAAAGCTTCAGGCCATTCCTCTAAAATGACATCGATAACTTCTGTAGGCTTGGTTTCCATCTTCTTGCGCTCATCCTGAATCCTACGGATGATATCGCGTGCTTTTCCTTCTGCTTCGAGTTCTGGTGTCAGCGTTGTATCGAAATCTACTTCTAACTCCTCACCTTTCTTTACATCATCAAATAAAACATTTTTTACATTGAGCTCATCTTTTATGAGATCAACTAGTTTTATACCTAGCTGGGACTCGAGATTCGTAACACGCAACTCCTTAAGCGGTTGTCTGACACGAAGTCCCTTCTCTTTTCGAACTGAATGACCGGCTTCAACGATTTTACGGACTACTATCATTTGTTCTTCAAGTTCTTTGTTAATTTTCCCAGAATTAAATTCCGGCCACATCTCCAAATGCACTGATTCCTCCTCAGTCAAATTCTTAAAGATCGCTTCTGAGATAAATGGAGCCATTGGTGCAAGTAACTTAGTGAGCGTTACTAAAGTGTGATACGTAGTAGCATAAAAAGCGTTCTTATCGTCGCTATTCGCTGCAGCAGGACCAACTCTATCCCTACTTCGACGGAGATACCACGTAGAGAAATTATCAATAAAGAATTTTATCGCATCAATTGCGACTACAGTATCGTAACTATCAAGCGCCTTTGTTACTTTTTCAATTAGTCCATTAAGTTGTGACTCAAGCCACAGGTCTAAAACATTTTCAGAAGCAGTCTCGTCTTTGGGAGACCATTCATCAATAGTCGCATTCTGAATAAAGAAGTTATAAACATTCCAGAGAATTAGCATCATTCCCCGAACTTGATTGCGATACTGCTCCTCAGAAATAATAATATCTTCCCCATGCATAATAGGACTAGTCATAAGATAAAGTCTCAACGCATCGCCACCGTATTTGGCTAACAGTTCTTTAGGATCCGGGTAATTGCCTAAATTTTTACTCATCTTTCTTCCATCAGTTCCCAAAATAACTCCCTCTACACCTACATTTTTAAATGCTTCCGTACCGTAAAGAGCGCCTCCGATCACGTGCAATACATAAAACCAGGCTCTAATTTGACCTGTATATTCAGCGATAAAATCAGGTGGAAAAAAGTCTTCTAATTTTTCCGATGTAGTAAATGGATAATGCCGCTCTGCAAATGACGCACTGCCTGCTTCAATCCAGCTATCCAGTACTTCTGGAACTCGCTTTACAGCCTCCCCACACTTCTCACATTTGATGGTGACTTCATCGATCTCAGGCTTATGAAGATCAGTAATCTCTCTTCCCGCTCGTTCTTCCAACTCCTTAATAGATCCCGGGACAAATCGCTCTCCACAGCTGCACTCCCAGACAGGTACTGGACTTCCCCAGTATCTATTGCGTGAGATATTCCAATCAGGCGCATTCTCAAGACTCTTAAGAAATCTTCCATACTTAAAATGCTTCGGGAACCAATTTACTTTCTCATTTGTCTTTACGAGAAGTTCTTTCATGTCCTGAACATTGACATACCACGCATCTATCGGAGCGTAGTAGAGTCTCGTGTGACATCTCCAGCACAAGGGGACCTTGTGGGCAACTTCTTCAT
>JBDHUU010000069.1:0-4485 GCA_039809285.1 Candidatus Levyibacteriota bacterium | reverse complement strand
TAAAAGTCCTATGGCTGATAAAATTACCCCCAAGAAATCCAACTTTGGCTTTTCTTTAGTATCATGAGACTCTTTCACAATTAACGAACCGATAAGGAGAAGAGCTACGACTACAATATTAATCCGAAATCCCCATCTCCAGCTAAAATTGTTTGTTAAATATCCACCTAAGATCGGGCCTACTGCACTCGAAGCACCTGCAATGCCTCCCCAAACACCAAAAGCAATTCCCCGCTCTCTCCCTGAAAAATTAGCAACAAGAAGTGAAGCTGTGGCTGGCATCATCAATGCCGCACCGATTCCCTCAATAATTGATTCCCCTATTAAAAGCATCCCAACTGAATGACTTACTGAGGCAACAAGCGATCCTACTGCAAATAGAACAGCTCCCAACATGAACATTTTTTTACGTCCAAAAAGATCTCCGATACGTCCACCTGTAATAGTAAAAGCAGCGAGGACTAGAGAATAAGCGGTAATGACCCATTGAATACTTTGAATATCTGTGTGAAATTCCTTAATAATAGTTGATAAAGAGACATTAAGAAGTGTTGTATCAATAATGATAATTGCTAGAGCAAGCCCAAGCACTACCAAACTTCCCCATTTTTTAATATTTTCCATTCATTTTCCTTTCTTTGTCCATTGACTCATGAACTTTTTTGAGAATCCTAATCAGTTCCTGCAGATCTTTCTCATCCAGGTGCTTTACTAGTGGCCCCAATCTTTTTTGGCGAATATCTTTCAAGCGGTTAAGCTCTACCAAGCCTTCCTTAGTTAGCCCTAAATGAACAACACGACGATCATTTTCGTCATGTTTTCTTTCTACCCATTTAGATGTTAGCAGGCGATCGATAAGTTGTGCAACTGCCGAACTGGACATACAAAATGTTTCCGCTAACTGTGAAGGAGTAGTGTCTGCATGACTAGATAAATATGAAAGAACTTGCAGCTGGAAGAAGGTGGCTAAACCATCTTTATCCTGAACTCCTTGCGCCATTAACCGCTTAATTTTAGAACTAGTATCAAAAAAATTTTCGAGGAGTTGTGCCTTTGTCATAGTTAACCTAATTAATATCTTATTTCATAAGATATTATATGTCAAGGGGACAAAAAATATATATACTATATATATGAGCGCCTTTTTCACCTATATGATTGAATGTGACGATGGAACTTTGTATGTCGGCAAAACAACAAATATCAAAAAAAGATTAAGGCAGCACAATGGTGAAATAAAAGGTGGTGCCAAATACACGAGCGGCAGACGTCCGGTAAAATTAAAATTTATTGAAGAACATACTTCCCTCTCAGCTGCATTGAAAAGAGAGATTGAACTAAAAAAATTGGATAGAAATGAAAAGATACTACTTATTACAAAGTCAGAATCACTGATATAATGCCATTCATGAAATCAACTTTTATCTTTATTCTCTTCCTTATAGTAGGATTTTTTAGCACCTTTTTCCTTATCAATAAGAAGACAATTCAAGAAGTGAGCAAGCCTAAAGTTAAGATTTCAAACGAAGCATCTAAATTCTCTTTGGAAAAAGCTCCTTCTATAACTCTTCATGGAGACATCACATTACTAACAGGGGATGTAAAGTGGCAGTCACGAATAGCAACTGAAGCATCCACCATTACTTTTAAGCAACAAGTGCAGCAGGGTGAATCTTTAGAAACTGGCAAAACAGGTAAAGTATCTCTTGCCTTTCCTAACATGCTCTTTACTCTTTCTCCAAACTCTAAGCTTAATATTGTCCAGACACTCCCAACAAGTATTGTCTTAGAACAACAAACAGGAGAGATCATGTACCAAACAACAAGTTCAACTCTCCTTGGAGTACGAGTATCTCCCCTTCTTATTGAGTCACAGGGAGGAGAATTTTCAATAACTATAGATGAGGACGATGGGACTGTCAAAGTTTCTGTTAAGGACGGATTCGTTACAGTTGCGTATAATGACAGTAATACTATAAGTACTGTTGAAAAAATAGAGAAAGAGCAAGTTATGACCTTCGACCCATCATCAAGAACATCAACTATTAAATAATTACTTTATATAATCTTTTAAAGGATCAAGGATATTATTTCCTTCGTACCCCAGTGCCCACAGCCCGATTCCTCCTAGATTCTGTTGTATAGCAAATTGTGTTTTAGATAGAGTTGAGTCTTTGTCTGGATAAAATAATTGATGGAATGTATCAGTCTCCATATCCTTATAAATAATATATGACTCCAGAGAAGTCTTATCAAAAGATGCACTGCAGGTAGAACAATTGGAAAGGAGTTCTTCTATACGGCTGTTACTTGCGGTTATTCCTGTACCTGGTATAACTCCCGCATGAGGAGTATTGCTTATAGTCTCCCATTCATAGCCATATAGTGGTACACCGAGTAAGATCTTCTCTGGAGGAATAATTGCTTTTGCTTTTTCAATTGCCGAATTTACATCATATTCTGCTGTTACCCCCGCTCCACCTAGTGGTGCGACAGCTCCTGTGACAAAGGACCCTGGATAATGAAAGTCATACGTCATTACCAGTACATGATCAGAAATCTTTCCTGCTTCTTTAGGGTCGATCAGATTTTGCTTGAGAAGATCCATACCGGTAATATCAACTGTCATAGTAATACCTTCACTACTAAGCTTATTTTTAAGCTCTCGCATAAAAGTAGTAAAATTGTTCCTTGCTTCACTTGATGCATCTTTTGTACTTTCAATATCTAAATTCAATTCCTTGAATCCATGCTCTTTCATTACCGGTATGACATCCTGTGCTAGAGTATGAGCGTGTGTTACTGGATTTGAGACAAGTTCATCAATCATTTCGTGATCACCGCTAAAGACAGTAAGTGAGAGATCAACATTATTTTTCTTTGCTGTTGAAAGAAAAGAAGTTATTTTACCGGAATTTAAGGCATACCAACCAGGTTCTGCCTCGATTGGGGAAGTAAGCTTCATAATCGAACCATCTGTATCGACTGTTAGCGCAAAATAAGACAGATTGGTGATATAGGACGAGTAATCAGTCTTTGCTTTTCCGATAAGCCAATAAGGCAAGAAGCCTATGACTTCTTTGGATTTTTCTGGAGACTTAGTAAAAAGAGTGGTCTTATTTGTCGATAAAGAAAGTAGTGATGGATGGAGGACTAAAAGATAATAGAGAGCAATTCCTAGAAAAAGACCGACTACCCCAAGAACTATTTGTTTACCCATACCCTATTGTAGCATCTCATTATCATCCAAATAACTTTAAAGCTACGGCAGTATCAGCAAAAACTCCGATCTGCCATTTTTTATGCCTTTGCAAGGCTCGCATATACTTTCCGCCTGTCTTATCACGAATGAACATATTAGCTGTCACTAACAATCCACCTTTTTTAAGAAGACGTTCAAATTGGATGAGGAATTTCATAGAAGGTGTATGTCCATCAAAAAAGATAAGGTCATAAGGTCCTGTCAGTTCTGGAAGGATGGTTTCTGCCTTGTCTAAATAAGCCGTGATCTTGTCACTTACTCCCATCTCCTGCCAATTTTTACAAGCTAACTCCATATGTTCTTCATCTCTATCAATAGTATCTATATGGACATCCTCATTATTGAGAGTCATAAAAGCTGCTGTATACCCAAGTCCAGTTCCTAATTCTAATATCCGTTTTGATTTACTTATATTCACGAGCATACTTAACAAGTCAGCTGATTCGTAAGGATATGCTCCGCATTCATGCTCTGTTCTATGGATAGCTGACTTGTTAAATAGTTCATCTAATGTGAGATCTTTCATGGTGGAATTATAACAAAATAGCTAGAACTAGTAATTGAGCTCTATTTTCGGTAAAATTGCAATACTCATTGCCAGGTCGTCTAATGGTAGGACAACGGACTCTGAATCCGTTTATTTTGGTTCGAATCCAAGCCTGGCAGCCAAGACGGGCAGCATCGCAACGCTGCCCTTATGATTCATACCCTCAAATTCCTCACACAGTAATCGATGCAGATGATAATGCTTCTGTCTCACTCTTCCCTATGAAAACGAGGCTATTCCTGCTATGATAGCACAGATATTTACTATGCCCGATATCACGCACAAACAGCTTACTATCCAACAAATAACAGATATCCTCGAAAGTGGAGACTTTGATAAATTCATTGGAATAGAAGAGAATGAGCATCTTGAAGCAAAAAGAAAACGTCCGTATGATTTTGCTGCAGGTACCACTTCTTTTGCAGAATTCGCTAAAGATGTCGCTAACATTGCCAATAGTGATAGTGCGGCATTTATAATCCTAGGACTCACCACGCAAAAATCTCTTACAACTAAAACTGATGAAATTACAGCATTAGATCTAATGGATGAATCTGAGATGTACAGCAATGCGGATATACTAGCGTTGATCAAACAATGTGTTTATCCAAAGCTAGACATAATGCAAAGGTGGTATCCGTCAAAAATAAATCATTCGATTGGGTTAGGGACTCTG
>JBDHUU010000068.1:0-4691 GCA_039809285.1 Candidatus Levyibacteriota bacterium | reverse complement strand
TTTCATGAGTGTAGGAGATGATGGAAAGATAAAAGAATCCTCCTCACTTAAATCTCTTAGAGATAGGCTGGTAAAAGAAAAAGGTATAGAGTTAACAGCACAGGGCATGGATAAAGACTCAGTGGTAAAAGAACAAGTTGCCCTTTATAAGGGAATTTTAACTACAGCTGCAGAGACTCTGCCTGATGAACAGAGGATTCGTTACCAAAGTAAGAGATTAACACCTAACGTAGCTGCTAAGCGGAGGACACTCGAAGGAAGAAATAAAAGCAAAAGAGTAGAAGCATCTGTAGCTCCAACTTCTTCTGGTAATCCAATTGTGACTGAATCTTTATCCCGAAGGATGGTGCTAGAGGCGCAAGAGTCAAGGATAGATGCTGCTGAGGCTGCATTAGACAGAGCTAAAAATCCATTGCCTTCAGATAATCCCGATGCATACTTTACTGCTGTTGGAGAGCATGCAGCTAAGATACAGCCGCAGAGTGTTGAAGCGGCTGCATTTGAGCGAGGAAGACAGAATGAGGGTGATCGTATTAATAGAGAGACAGATGAACTTATAAAGGCGGAAGGGATACGTAATCAAGCACGGACAGATGCGGCAGATGAAGCTGTCGCGAGTCGAGAAGCATTAAAGTCTCAAGGTACTTATGTTGAGCCGGGAGATCCTGAGGATATTGCAGGGCAGGAAAGAGTAAAGGACTTTAGAATGCAAGAGCAGGATGCTCGTCAGGAAGCCTTACGACAAGCTGACGCCGAGGAAGCACAATCTGCGTTTGAAAAAGAACGCGCTGATCAAAAAGCGAAATTCGATGCAGTAAAGGTAGAGACAAGTGTGGGCTATACCAATGCTCCTGAGAAGCCTGACTTTAGTAATACTCCTTTACCTTCGGAGCAAACTAATGAGTTTTTCGCCTCAATTGGAAAGAAAGCAGAAGAAGCAGCCCATGAGCAAGAAAAAGGGGATGCAATTCTTACTCGAATTAGACAAGAGCATGCTGACAGAGATCAAGTAGAAGCAGAGAAAGCTGCAGATCCACTGAAGGATGTTCGAGAACGCGCTGAACGAGCTGCTGCTGCTGGAAGACCGATTAATTACCAAGATAGGATAGATCTCCGGACAGGTACAATATCAGAACGTACGCAGTCTGCCATAACAGCTATGGTAGAGGAGAAAATGAAGCAAAGAGAGAATCAGATAAATAGTACTACAACTAAGGGAAGAGTGAAACGATTTGGTAGTTCGCTACTTAGGACAGCAATTATTGCAGGTATGATATATACGCCTTTAAAAAGTGGGGAAATGATTTATGATGAATATCATCAGCCTACACCATCAACTCATACGACAGAGATAAATTTAGATAGTTCTCAAATGTCATCAGAGCAAGCACTAGCAAACAGTGGAGTACAAATAGATTCTAGTAATATAAAGAGTGAGTCTCCTCGAGGTATGGCTGATAGTAATGTGCCTAAATCTCATGAGGGTGAGGTACATTCTTCAACGCCTCAAGTTAAGGGAATAGGTGCAAAATTAAGAGGATTTTTTGGAGGTAATAAAAATGGATGATCAGCAGACAAATAGGCAAAAATTAGTCTTTTATCTGATGGATAAGGGTCTTAGTAACGAGGAAGTAGCACAGACTCTCTCAGATGTTGCGGAAGCTGCCTTGGAAGAATTTACCAATGAAGCAATGACTTTCTTTACTGATGAAGATAAAAGAACAATTGAGACAGCTCCATCTGGCGTTGAAGCAGACGATATTATTAAAAAATTATATGAAGAGAGAAGTCAGAAAAAAGCTGATGAGAGACTTGAGCAATTAATCGAAGAGCAGGCTTCCTCTTACATGTCTGACTCAGATACTACTACTTCAATTTCTTCGGGTGTCTCACATTAGAAGGTCTTCGCAAAAAGTTGATATAGACTGGAAAACGGAGTAAGTTGACAATGGCGCTTTTTAAATGTGAGTGTCGTTCGTTAACGAGTGCTTCTACAGATATATTATTTGCTTGCAGTCCTTTGAGAAGGTCTTCTTGGAGATTATATGGGATGAGTTCATCATGGACTGCCATATATAAAAGGATATCTTTGACGCCACTATCTTTAAGATTATTAAGAGGAGAAAGGGGAGACCAGATCTTTTTCAGCTTTGGCAAAGTAACTCCTTTGCGAAGCATTTGTTTTTTAAACCCTTTAATAGATTTATCCCAACTCCAAATTATCTCTGCTAAATCTGAACCACTCAGGTTAAGAATTATTTTCTCTATTCCTTTGATATCCTGTGTGATCATCGCAGCAATAATGGTGCCTTGGCTTATACCAAAGAGTGACACATGTTTTTGCTGTGATTGAGGCAATGTTGTAATTGTAGCAATGACTCTATTTTTTACCTGTGTAAACCGTTCAAGCGACAGCTCTGGATCGGATGTCAAAATATCTGCATCCCAGGTAAAAATTATAGTTTTGAAGTGATAGGAAGAAAGAAGTTGCCCCAAAATCCAGAGCTGTAACTGAGTAGTTTTCCATCCACCTAAAATAATAACTGTCTTTTGATAGGATTTACCATATTCCTTTATTTGGATAGAAAACATTATTGAATAATATACGAAAAATCAAAAAGTTAAAAGGGATAAATGGGCTTACATTGTAAGCTTTTTGTAAAGATATGCTGTTTGACAGAAGACCGAAATGGATAGACAATAACTATATGAACGTTGTTAGAAAGATCTATTACTTTCTCCTTGATACTATCCAAACAATTCTCGTTGTCGCATCGTTTATCATGGTGCTGTATGCATTTGTAGTTCAGCCAAATCAGGTCAGTGGTTCTTCAATGTATCCTACCTTTAGAGATAAAGAGTACCTTTTAAGTAATCTTCTTAATGTTCGTTTTAATAAATACACACGGGGAGATGTAGTTGTTTTTCATTCACCAGTCGAATTGGACAAATTATATATTAAGAGAGTTATTGCTTTAGCTGGAGAGACTATCATGGTGCGAGATGGAAAAGTATATATAAATGGAGTACAGCTTGATGAGAGTGTCTATCTAGATCCATCGGTTCAGACCTATGGTGGAGCTTTCTTAGGGGATGGAATTGAGCGGGTTGTTCCGGATGGTTTTATCTTTGTTATGGGAGATAATAGGCCTAATAGCTCAGATAGCAGAGAGTGGGGATTCTTAGACCGAAATAAAGTAGTAGGAGAGTCACTAGTCCGAATTTTTCCTTTTAATACCTTCCATGTTATCCACAACCCCTACAAAGACCACAAAATATAGAAGAGCTACGGAGTAATTGTTAGGTTAAGTGGGGTAGTAGGGATCGGAGTATCGGTTGGGATACTCGGAGGAATAGAAGTTGGAGTTGGGGTAGGAGTATCCTGAGGGGCTGGAGTATTAGTAGGAGACTGAGTAGGTGAGAGAGAAGGCGTAGGAGTCAGATTTTCATCACAGTATTTAGTAGGCGTAGTCCCCGGCAAGAAGAACTCATTTAATGCACTAGAGGTAGCAGTTCGTAGACGTAGTCCCCTTTCTTTACAAATAGTAAGCTTAATAATTCCGCCAGAAGGAGTGAATTGCTCAATTGTAGTTCCAGCTAGCATGTGTTCCATCATCTGCCTCCAGATAGGAGCTGCACCTAAGGATCCTGCAATACTATCCATTGGCTTGTTATCGTTATTTCCTACCCATACTCCTACAACCAGACTTGGAGTATAGCCAATGGTTAGTGCATCTTTATAGTCATTTGTTGTCCCTGTCTTCACAGCAGCCGGGCGTGAGAGCGTAAGTGCATTACCAAACTCTTCAGCTCGAGCAGTGTTATCGGAAAGAATACTCGAGATAAGGAAGGCTACATCAGCAGAAAGGACATTTTTTGTTTCTGGTTTGTGGGTGTAGACAATGCCACCTTTCTTATCTTTAATTTCAATAATGGTCGTTGGAGTGATACGTGTGCCATTATTGGCGAAAGTCGCATATGCATCTGTCATTTGAAGGAGTGGTACTTCACCTGCACCTAAGACGAGAGAGAGGCCATAACTGGATGGACCTTTAAGAGTAGTAATGCCGAGTTCTTTGGCAAAATCAAGTGTATCGGGAATACCGACTTTTTCAAGGACATGAACTGCAGGGATATTTAAAGAATTTGCTAATGCTCTCCTAACGAGCACATCACCTCTGAATTTTCGATCATAATCCATTGGTTCGTAGCCGTCAGGATACTTAATCGGTTTATCATCAAGGACAGTTGCTGGAGTGATAAGACGTCTCTCAAGTGCTCGTGTATAGACGATTGGTTTAAATGATGATCCGGGCTGGCGAGCGTGGAGAACCATATTAATTTTTCCGTTGTTTTCATCAAACCAATCATGGCTCCCAACTAATGCTAAAATTTCACCTGTCTTAGGGTCTAGTGCGACCGCAGCACCATTTGTAACTTTGTTAAAGCGGAGATTAGTAACCTGTGTCTTAACTACATTCTCAGCATAATGCTGGTCAGAAAGATCGATTGTTGTTTTGACAGTAAATCCAGAGTTAGCTATCTTTTGTTCGCCATATTTATCAATAAGTTCCTGTTTTACCATAAGAGCAAAATGAGGAGCTGTTTGGTTAATATCGGTTGCTTGGGGGTTAAAGACTATTCTTTGTGCTTCAGCAGCAGCTCTTTGTGAAGATGTAATATAACCTTGT
>JBDHUU010000067.1:0-4714 GCA_039809285.1 Candidatus Levyibacteriota bacterium | reverse complement strand
TCCCATCTCGATACCAATGCCAACCTGGGAAATAAATTGTGTTGAGTCTCACTGTACTCGGCTGAGTTAAATTAAGCGAGATAACTTTTCTTTGGGATTTATCTTCAACGATTCTTGCCGTCCCCTCTCCTTTAACTACTTCTACCTTCTCGCTGGGACGGCTGGTCGGTAGACTCTTAACAGTCAGTGGCATTAATTCACTACTAGAGGTAGTAGTCGCGTCATTCGTGAAATAAAATCCGTCTCCTCTATCGACATACGTAGAAGGTCTCGCATAGGGAAGAGTAAATACTATCGCAAAAAGACATAAAAAAACTCCTATGATGAAATATTGCTTAGTAGCAATAAATAGCTTCCCTCCAAGAAGACTTACTAGTAAGCCCAACGGAAGAAGCGATGTCCATGGATAATTAATCTCTCTAAGAAGGGGAGTATGCTCCCATATTACTTTACTAATAGGAAGCATCATAAAAACAAAAGAAACTGAAAGGATAGTAAAAAGAAGCATTTCGTTTAAACGCTTTTTTGAGAGAAGTTCCCTGAGTGATAAGTAACACGCGATAATTCCAATTGTTATTTGAGGGATACCTATCTGGTATGTAAAAGGATTATTCTCTGTAGGCGTTCCATAACCAAACGGTGAGAATAATAATTGAGGAAGCGTTACATAATAGAGATCACGATCTGCAATGGGGATTTTTGAAAGTAAAATAAGATTCTTCTCAAAAATTGCCGGCATCCAGAAAAACGCAGATACTCCCAACCCCAAAACGAGCCCAACAATAATTTGGATAGTATTGATCCTCTTTTCTTTAAATAAAAGAAAAACAAGGTATGATACAAGAATAACACCAAATAAAACAGCCATAATATTATGGCTAAGAATGAGAGTAGCGAAAGATAATGAAAGTACCACTAAAAAGAAGAGTGATTGTTTTTGAGACAATCGCTTCATACAAAATAGAATAATCGGAAAAGTAATTGAGGCAATCGACTCTCCGAGTGATCCTCTGACATAGAGATCAACCATACGATAAGGAAGATAGAGATATAAAAGACTGCCTATCAGTCCAGCATCATCATTCTCCCATAGTTCTCTTGCAGCAAAAAACATCGCAAGCCCGGAAAGCGGAACGGAGAGGGCAAAAAGCAGCTTAATACTGTTAACCAACCCTAAATGCATAAGAAATGGTGGAAGTCCCAAGAAGTACGGCATTGGGTATGCATACTGGAATAAAGGGTAGCCGTAGCCGAAGTTAAGATTGCCGCTGAAGCGTGGCGGGATCTGTCCATCTTTTATTTCCCTATACATGTCACCTAATCGAACGACAGCCCACTCCCCGTCATGGGTTGGGAAATATCCTTTATGGACAAAAGGAAGAATAATTGGCAGAGAAAGTAAAATAATTAGGAAAAGAAAAAAGGTAGTTTTCTTAGTAAAGAATTTCATTTGACTCCATTTACTTTATAAAGTGTTACGTATACTCCTGGCTCAATTTTTTTGAATTGAAGAACCTTCTGGATAGGCCAGGTACTTGGCGCGACACCAATACTCTCGCAATCCGGACAATCTTGGTAGAAAAGCACATACGTCTCGTGGGTCTTGGCGGCATCGAGTAACTCTTGGGGAGGAGTAGCATTAATCGGCCAGAATCCTCTTACTGCTACATTTGGGTTATTGTTAAATGCTATCTCAAGTGCATAAGGCATCAACCCAAATGTCCCTTCAGTTCCGATATAAATATGATTATTTTTAGCTCGGTCTGCCAAATAACTTGTTACATCTTTGACACCCTGTCCTGACGGCCAACCTGTCAAATACTGACTCTTATCAGAATTTGGAACCGGAGACTGGGGAAAGTTATAGATGATTAAGAAATCAGTAACAAGTGAATAAATAAGTACAAGTACGACGATAAGATAGAGTCTCCATCCCATTCCCCTATATTTCTTAAAGAGAGTGACAAGACTAAAAGCAATAAGCGGTAGAAGAGACAGCGTCATGGGAAAGATGTATCGTGGATAGATAGTCTTACCATCCAAAGCAAATCCGATATAAGGAATGACAAACCACGCTAAAAGCAAGAGTTTTTCCCTAAGATAGGTTTTACTAAGAAAAAATGCTGCCAAGGCAGTAACTAATAATGGTAGTCCTACATAGCGAAGCGTCCAGTCATTAAATGCAGAAATATTTGATAAGAAATATCCTAATGGATTTTTAAGCCATTCAGACAGAGGATAAAAAAATATATGATTTTTTTCATTAATAATATAGAAAAATGGCGAGAGACGAAGGATCGAGTAAAGGCCATACGTCATTACTACTACCAGTAGGCTTAATCCAAAAAGACGAAGAAGTCTATTCTTCCAGTCTTTCTGCTTGAAGTCAAATAAAATGAGACTAAAAGGAAGGAGATAAATGGTGAAAAAGCCGTTTGTTTTGTTAAGAACTGCAGCTCCTGTGACAAATCCCATGATAAAGGCATAATCAAGTCTAACTTTCCTTACTAAAAGAAAAGTGCAGTAAAGCCCCCAGACGATAAAAGTACCAACCAGAGAATCATAAAGAGCCATTCGGTCGTATACGAGAGCAAAGGGAAAAATCACATACAGAAATGCGGATACTATTCCTACATATCGATTCTTAAAGACTTCCCTTCCTAAGAAAAAGAGGCCAACCATAGTCCCAAGTCCCGCAAAGACTGAGACAACCCTCCCTGCAATTAATGGATCATGAAAAAACTTCATAGCTCCAACAACTAGCCATATGAAAAGCGGTTGCTTACCATCGGTGAGCGAGATGAAACGCCAATTCGCATCATTCTTAGCAATTTGCGCCCATCTCAAATAAATCGCCTCGTCGGTGAAAATTGGTAATTGCGTAAGGGTAAGAAGCCTCAGAAGAAAAAAGGAGATAATAAGAAGAACACAGACTATAATTTCACGTTTGTATTTCGTGATAAAACGCATATAAAGAATTATAGAGTAAAAAGTTGAGCGTAAGCAATGCTTAAGGCCATCTATTTCGTCACTCTCTTTCCTCTATGTTGATAAAACCATATAAACATTAGCAAAGCAATCACTCCTCCAGAGATATTGATCGTAAGAAGGATAGTCGGGATGGGAGGATCCCAGTTACCCATAAATAGATATGGAGTGTAATTCAGAAGTCCCATCACCGATAAAATAGAAATAGGATAGATACTATATTCTTCGTCTGAGATGAGAGCGGCAAAAGGGATAAGATACATCAAATACCAAGGCTGGAATGTCGACCTGAGTGTAGCTGCAAAAAGAGCGAGTAGCATTGTAGCAATAAATGTAAGCATAATTGTCGGCCACCTTATTACAACTTCACGCTTTTCAAAAAGATAAATCACAATAAAAAGAGGTAATAAAAATCCAGTTGCATACTTTACTCCAACTGATAATACAAGAAGAATAAAAGCTAAGAAGTACTTTTTCTGTACTAGAAATAAGATACTTACCATCGCCAAGAACATCATCGCGATATCGTTATGCCCTGAGATGAGAGACTCGATAAGTACCAATGGGTTAAGCGCAAAAAAAGTGAGTGCTAGTACTTCTCTTTTTGGTGAAATAACCTGCATTATTTTCCCTATCGCCCAGATCGTTCCTAAATAGAGAACTCCAACGAGAAGTTTGAAAAGAAAAAATGTCGGAATAAAAATCTGAAACCCAATAAATGAAAAAGGGACTGTCAAAAAAAGCCAGGTAGGACCATAGGGATAGGTGCGATGTGTCCAGTGCATGAAAGAAAGCATCTTGTCTCCTGGAAAATCCAACGCTTTATACATATAGGGATTGAGATGATAGTGAGTGAGAATCTTAGCATCAAAAATATAATTGAAGAGGTCATACGAGAAGGCAGTATAGGAGAAAACCAGAATAGCTGTAACAGCAAAAATTATTTTCCACAAGGTAGCTTTTGGTAATTTCCCTTTTTTAGCGATATAAAGAAATAATCCATAGAATGTAAAAAGAAAAATGACAATAAGAACATACAAAATTGTTGATAAAGGACGATTAAAATATCCTATGTACTGGAAAGCTTTCTCAATATCGGTAATGTAGGACGCTCCTGTTAACGTCAGTCCGAGATCAACTTGGGTATAGCTATAGAGGAGAAGAAAAAAGAGCAGTAAAGAATAAAGACCGATAAGAAGCCGACTAGGTCGAAAAAATAACTCTTTCATACCTTTGAATACATTCCCTTAATCGCGTTCTTCTTAATTGTAATAAGATCCATTACTCCTTGAATCGAGTCCTTAAGAGGGTTTACTCTTCTAGTTTCGACATAAAGCCACTGCACAGGAACTTCTTTAATCTTAGCTCCCATTTTCTCTGCTATGTAGAGAAGTTCAATATCAAATCCAGATGTCACATTTGAGCCACTGATGGTCTTAAACCCATTATGGATGGTCTTTACTCTGCTAAAGAGTGTCTCTGCGATGTCCCCCCGGAACATCTTAAAACCGCACTGTGTATCTGAAAGATCATGCAGTCCAACGATAGTCTTCCTGAGGACCACCTGAGAGCGAGAAATAAATTGTCTAATAAATGGCGATCCTTTGCGCCTGTTACTGCGTGAACCTATAACAACATCGTAACCTTTATCGAAAAATGGCAGAAGGTTGTCCATCTCTTCAATTGGAGTTGCCTGATCCATATCTGAAAAAAGTCGATATTTGCC
>JBDHUU010000066.1:0-4864 GCA_039809285.1 Candidatus Levyibacteriota bacterium | reverse complement strand
TCACTATAAAGGAGCAGCTAAAGGGAAGACACAGAGGCCAGGAGTGAAAGTTAAAGTTGATCTAGCAACAAAAAAAAAGGTTCTTATCGCGGGTTCCGATGCAATGAAAATTTTCTATACCAAACACTATAAAGATAAATACCCAGCAATTATGAATGGTGCTGTTTTATCGGGAATTTGGGTTATGAAACAAATCCGTCTTCTTAAATTTAACCTCACAGGCAAAATTTAGTTAGAGTGTTTTTTAAATGGAATGTGTGGGCAGGATAAGTATTTACTTAGCTTCTATAAAGGTTCTCACGAGGAGAACAAATACTAACGCTACCATGAAAGGTATCATCTACTTAGTATATGTGAGGATATTGTAACAAGCAAGTAAGAAAATAAGGTTTAGCTTGTTCTATCAATCTATTGATCAGCTTGAATAAATATTCTAAGTTGTTAGAATGTGTTTATGAAGACCCATTTTTCAATTGCTAGGTCTCTCTCTCATTTTCTTGATGAGCAGTTCACTCTAGGCGGCTTTTCTTTAGGAATTGATCCACTTCTCAACTTTCTTCCAGGTATAGGTAATGTGTTGGGACTTATGCTCTCTTTTTATATTATTTGGATTGCTAAGCAAGTAAATGCAACAGATAAAGATATTACTCTGATGATGATAAACATCATGCTAGATTTCTTTTTAGGAATTATTCCTATCATAGGATTTGTCGGTGATGCGATCTTTAAGGCGAATAAGAAAAATCTTAAAATTCTTGAAAAATATATTGAAAAAGAAGTCAGTACAGTTCTTGAGGCGGAAATAGTCTCCCCATCTGCTTAACACCGATTATTCCTTCTCTATCACACTTTATTTGAATCATTTTCGTATTTTGTCTACAATACAACTAGAGTCCATCCATATTGAATTTATTTAATTTATGAAAATAGCTTTTTTTGCGGATACTTATTATCCGATGCTTAATGGAGTAACGGTCTCTGTTGAGCATTTTGCTAGAGAAATGCGTGCTCTTGGCCATACAGTCTATATCTTTGCTCCCAAGATGGAGGACTATGAGGATCGCGAAAAGGATGTCTACCGCTTGAAATCATTTCGATTTCTTTCAACAGATCCTGGGGTTCATGTCCCTTTTCTCCTTCCTCATCACTACCTCACTCAAATTCAGCCTCGAGATTTCGATATCATTCATGCTCACGGCAATGGATTCTTCTCTCTTCTTGGTTATCAGCTTGCCAAAATGAAAGGTGTTCCCTTTTTTATGACCTTCCATACGGATATGGCTCGCTATGTTCATTATCTTTTAAATGGAAAGGTAATTACTCCTAGTATGGCTGCAAGAGGGTTAAGGATATCTGCCAATATTTGCGACATGGTAATCTCCCCTTCTTATAAGATGAAAAAAGAGCTTCTTTCTTATGGCGTTAAAAAGCCGATTGCTGTTGTTCCGAATTTTATTTATCCTGAGAAATTTATAGTGCAGCAAAGGGGCTATCTCCATGATCGTTGTGGTATCCCAAAGAACTCCCCTATTCTATTAAGTGTTGGGAGGTTAGGTATTGAGAAGAATTTCTTATTTTTACTAGACGCCTTCAAAAAGGTTATCGAAAGTGAACCACTTTCACATCTGGTTATTGTAGGAGATGGTGATGAAGCACAGAATATTAAGGATTATGCACAAAAACTAGGGCTGAGTGGCAGAGTGCATTTCCCGGGTAAAATTGAACAAAAGAAAATTGCATTAGCATACAGTGATGCAGAAATCTTTCTTTTTACTTCCCGTACAGAGACGCAAGGAATTGTTCTTTTGGAAGCTGCTGCATCAGGACTTCCTTTTGTTGTAGTGCGTGATTCAGCGTACAAAGGAATGGTAGTAGACGGCGAGAATGGGTATCAGGTCCCCGCAAATGCTACTATTTTTTCTCAAAAGGTCATAGAGTTATTAAGAGATGAGGAAAAAAAGAAAGCGTTTGGGAAAAGATCCAGAGAATTGGTGCAGGAAAATTTCAACCCAAAGCTTGTTGCAGAAAATATGATTTATCTTTACCAACAAGCTTTGATTAATAAGAAACCCCGCCGAATTTCTTTTAAAAGACTCAATTCATCTGCGTGGAAGAGGCTTTATAAAACAACAGAAATTTTCGACAGAATTTTTGAATAACAATCAATGGAAAATAATTCTTTATCATCAGTTAGTTCTCCTACTATCTCTGTTGTGATCCCTGCCTACAACGAAGAGAAATATTTGCCTAAGGCCTTGGAGAGTATTAAAAAACAGACAATTAGTCCTCTTGAAATCATAGTTGCTGATAATAACTCAACGGATAATACTGCATCTATTGCCAAAACAGCTGGGGCTAAAGTTGTACCTGTAAAAGACCAAGGGAATGTTTATGCGATGAAGGGAGGAATGGATGCAGCTAAAGGAGATATTATCGCCGGAGTTGATGCGGATACAGTTGTTGCGTCTGATTGGCTTGAAGTTATCAGAGACGTATTTTCAGATGATAAAGTTGTAGCAGTGACTGGAGGGATACATATTAAGGACAAGTCACCATTCAGCAGAATTAATGATTTTCTTTATTTTATTTTCTTACAAGTTAATTTTTGGATTGGACTTCCTCACTTAGTTGGCTTTAATTTTGCTGTAAGGAGAGAGACGTATCACAAAATTGGAGGAATGAACACCTCGTATGAGATGAGCTCAGATGTAGAATTAGGATTACGGCTTAAGAAGTATGGCAAGGTTGTGCTGGTTAAAAAAATGCAGGTTGCTCCTTCTATGCGTCGCTGGGAAAAAGGCTTTGTGAAGACGACTATTCAATATATGAGAGGTTATATATACACTGCACTTCTGAGAAAGCCTGTACCTCTTAAACAGGAAGTCGTTCGGTAGTTCTCTAGACCTTGACAATCTTTTTAGGATCTTTTAGGATTAAAATGTAATAGAGTTGTAAGAAGACTGTTGTAGCCTTGTATGCAAACTTTTTTTATTTTTGCCATTACATTTTTAGTAGGATTCTACGCTTCAAAGTATTTCACCACACCGGTATTTAGAGACGGGAAAAAACACCCTAACCGACTACCTGCTATTCGAATTTGGCGGCTTGAAGTCCTCCCCCGTTTTGGATTTCATACAAACGAGTCTATTATCCTTCTCCATCACTGGGTTTATCTTCCTATTGTTATTCTTGGTGCTTTAGTTCTTTATGACAATATCATGCACCTGACTACTTTTAAGCTTGCAACAGGTGCATCTATGGGTAGTGCTATTCAAGGACTCACCTATCCCGACCGTTTTCAATTCAAACACCCCCGTAAAAAAATAAAATAGTTTTTCCTCAAAGTACCTACTTGACTTTGTTTGTATCACTTGGTAAGATCCCATCAACTGCTCTGCCAAAGTCAGAGCTTTTTTTATCAATAATATGGATAACAACTTTACACCAACCCGCCACCAGAAATTAGATTTTAGTAAATTTAAAAAGAACCTTTATATTCCTGTTGCAGTTATCATTTTTATCGTTCTTGCCTTAGGACTTCTTGCTTTCCGTAAAAATAGTACTACATCAGGTGCAACGGGTAGATCATCTTCAGCTGAACAAGTCAGTGTTCAAAAAGCACGCGCTACTCAGACACTTAATAAAACATTTAAGTTCCCCCTTAAGGATGATACAGGTAAAGAAGTAAGTACAATTTCTTATACAATCCAAAATATAGAATTAAGGGACCAAATTATCGTTAAAGGCGAGACAGCTACTGCTGTTAAAGGAAGAACTTTTGCGATTCTTAACCTTAAGTTAACAAATAACTACACAAAGCCCGTTCAGATTAACGCACGAGACTATGTTCGATTAATCCTGAGTGGTTCATCAGAAAAATTAGCTGCTGATATTCATAATGATCCGGTGGAGGTACAGGCAATATCTACTAAGTACACAAGAATCGGCTTCCCTATTGATTCAGATAAGAAGAACTTCACTTTACAAGTAGGAGAAATACAAGGTAAAAAAGAGGATATCAAAATTTCTCTTTAAGAATTAGGACCTTTATAAAACTTTCTAAAATGGACTATTCAACAAGAAATGTCAGTAAAGAATTAATTGCAGAAATAGTTGAAGCGCTTACCAACATTCGCGGATGGGGCAGCGTTGAGATATATGTCCAGGATAGTAAGGTAGTCCAAATTACAGAAAGAAATATCAGAAAAACTGCTTCATCTGTAGCAAAAAATAAAACAGTAAAAATTGGGTCTTGACAAGTATTTTTAACAAGGTTATATTTATAGAAAATTAAGCGAATTTTTTACAGGACCGCTGACCGTTATCGGAGGCACCTCACAAATATGTGTGGTGCTTTTTTTGTTGGAATCGTGTAATGACTAACGCTTTGTGAGAAAGATTACAGATTAAAAACGTAGTAACAATTACTTTCTTAACAGATCAAATGACAAATATTAGATTGACACAACTAGCTAAAACGGAAACCTTACTAACTTTTAACTAAAGTTAGCGGGGCTTCCGTTTTTTTTGTCAGAGCCTCAGGCGTCTGACAAAGTAAGCGGAATGAAGTGTCCCTTACTTTTAAAAAGTTTGGGAATTATCGTCAAGGAAGGGGGTGAGTATATTATGACAAATTTAAAAATTAGAATCGCAACAGCTATCGCAACCGGTACAGTCTTAGTAGGTTCAGTAGCTCCAGCATTCGCAGCAGATATCGAGATCTCCGGAAACGGACGAAATTCAGATAACACAGCTGTAGTTACGTCTCAAAACACAACTACAGTTGCTCAAACCAACGTAGCTAACGTTAACAACAATACTGTTGTTAATTCAAATACTGGTAACAACAAAGCTAATGACAACA
>JBDHUU010000065.1:0-4880 GCA_039809285.1 Candidatus Levyibacteriota bacterium | reverse complement strand
AGACCTCGAGCACTTAGGTCTTCGTTGACTGCTTTATTGGCTTTTAAGTAATACATGCCACCAAATTGAGGTACATCTTCTTTAATCATGCCGTCTTCATCAACATGCATCTCAATATGGACATTGTCTCTTTGCATGACAACTAAGTCCTCTTCTCCATAAGCAGCAATCGTAACTACACCAGTTCCTTCATCAGCGGTGACAAAATCGCCCTCGATGATCTCAAATGCTTTCTCACCGGGTTTTATCTTGTAATAGTCGTAGTGAGGAATAAATTTCATGCCGACGAGATTTTTTCCTTTCATCTCCTCAACGATCTCATACTCTCCCACAAGCATCGCTAACGTTGCTTTAGCGAGAATATAATAGTCATCATTTTGCTTTACTTTCACATACTCCAATTCAGGATTAACCGCTAAAGCTGGTGTAACGATCTTATTCCAAGGAGTAGTAGACCAGGCGAGGATGTAGGTCTTGGGTCCTGGTTCTTCTGATTTTAATTCGTACTTATAGGTAGTGGCGCTATCTGGTATCTCTTTATAATTATCAGCATCCATCGCAACTTCGAAATTAGAAATCGGTGTTGCGCAATGAGGACAATAAAGTGTAACTTTCAATCCTTTATAGATATGTCCTTTATCAAAAAGCTCTTTAAAGACCCACATGACAGATTCCATGTAAGGCTTATTCCACGTTTTATAAGCATGTTTGAAATCAACCCAGCGGCCGATATGGTCGACATACCACTCCCACTCCCCTGATATCTCTTCTACATATTTTTTACACTCTTCGATAAATTTTTTAACTCCCACTACATCTTCAATATCTCTTTTGTGTTTGATATCGAATTTTCCTTCAACCTTATTTTCAATTGGAAGACCGTGACCATCCCAACCCCAAACTCTTCGTACTCGATAACCTTTCATAGTCCAGTAACGGCCAAAAAGATCTTTGTGAATACTGCCTAAAAGATGACCATAATGAGGCATACCAGTGACAAAAGGCGGACCGTCTAAAAAAGTCCATTTTTTATCTTCCGGTCGAGAGGTGACTGATTTTTCAAACGTATTATTTTCTTTCCAGAACTGACTGATTTTTTCTTCTAATTCAGGAAAATGTACTTTAGGCGAAACTGGCTTGAACATAAGGCTAATTGTAGCGGAAATCAGCTAATTGTTCAATGAACGAGAGCTAACATAAGGAGAGCTAAAAGAGCCATACCGAAGTCTTCAATCAGAGTCACTTTTGTCAGTGGAACTTTAAGGAATGTCCCAAGACATGCACACTGGAACTTCTCACGCTTAAGTAGTTTTACAGCCACCCCTACTCCGCTAAAGGCCATGACGATAAGTTCTAAGACGAGTAATTCTCGTGATGTCGGAAAAAGTATCATCCCGAGTCCGAAAACCAACTCAATAAAAGGATACATATACCCATAGCCTGCAAACCTAATAGCAAGAAGATCATAGGTAGCATACCCTTGCGAAAATCCCTCTAAATCCATTAGCTTAAATCCTGAGAAGACAAGGAAAAACCCGATCATAAAATAAGAGATTGTTTTGCTGAGAGCATATATACCTAAAGTGAGATCATTAATAGTAAGTACAGCTGTTACTGCGACAATGAGTGAGACTACAACGATAAGTGGTGTATAACTCTCGTTATTACTTTTGTGAGTTGCTCCCACCTCACTCTTGAGGACAAGCTTCATGTGGCACTTAGGGCATCGCCCTGGTTTATCACTCGTAACTTCCGGATGCATCGGACATATATAGTTCATACTTCTATCATAGCAGGCGTGTCAAGAAAGTCAGTTAGATGGATGAAGATTTTTGCGAGAGGGGCTTTGTTATCTTATAAATAGCAAAAAGTAAGACGGCAATCCCCAGAAGCTGTGTAGGGGTAAGATTTTTATGAAAGAGAAAATAATCAATAAATATTGCTGAGGCGGGCCAGACGAGTTCGCAAAGTGTGGTAATCCGGGCAGGAGTTTTCTTTAGACCATAATAGTAAAAAAGCAGAGCCACCATGCCTGTTGAGAAAGTAATGACTAATAATGTCTGTATCTGTGGCAACGTCAGCTGAGTAAGAGCATCTGTTTGATTTTGCCCAATGATAAATACGAGAGCGAAGATTGGCGCCAGCATAAATCTCAACGCAGTACCTGTAAGAAAAGATACCCTATTAAGAACTACCTTACTTATCGCAGTTGATATTCCCCACATCAACCCTGCTGAGAGAGCTAATAATCCCGCTATCATTGTTCCACTCCCTGTTGCGAAATTAACCTGCAGATCTTTAAAGGTAATGAAATAAGCAGCTATGAGAGCAAGGACTGCATACATGACAAATTTTTTGGTAATTTTTTCTTTCAGTAATAGTGCTGCTGCGGCAATTGCCCAAATAGGCTGTAACTGCTGCTGCAGTAACACGACAACTGAATATGAGGTGTAGTTGATAAATTGCAGAGCAGCTGTATAAAGAATAGTTCCGAGTGCTCCTGAAAAAAGGGCAACGAGTGCTATCGCTATCCACTCCCTGCGCGTCATTTTCCTTATGTCTTTAAACCATTTGATACTTAATGGAATGAGGATGATAAAACCGAGGATATGTTCGTAGAAGACTATGACCGAAGGAGGAAGCGTATACAGACTGATTCTCAGCAGTCCATCAAAACTCCAAAGGAGCGCAGCAATAACGACAAATAACGGGCCGAAGCCGAGTAACTTTTTCATATCTTTCTTCTATCCGGACTATACCGTCGCTGTCTGAGTTCAACAGACTCCTACAGATTTCTCTGCTCGTAGAGTGTAACTACCGATTGGGAATTTCCGCCTAGGCGGATCACCCCACCCCGAAAGAGTAGAACTACTATAGATGAGACTAAAAATTATGTCAATAAATTACTTAAGGAGAGAATATTTTTTAACCAGAGAGAGTTGCGACCATTTTTTTGAAAAACCAAATGACTGCTTAGATGACCTCACCAGAATTCCTATTAACAGAACTATATAGACTATATGTTCATCTAGTAGTGGATTATTTGCAGGTGGAAAAAGAGAAAGATAAATAAGAAGTAAAAGAAGACTTCCTGATATGCAGGCAATTCGTATACTAATTCCTAAAAGAAGACTAAGACCTACAAATAATAAACCCATCATAAAGAGAATATCTATAATCAGATTTCCCGATAAGGTATGAAATACGGAAGCAAATATACCTTTTGATCCGAACTTTAGAAATCCTGCTGTAGGAGAGACCCCATGAAGCCATGCATTTTGAGGTAGTGTTGCAAATCCAAGACCAAATACTTTATCGACAAAAGCCCACAGAAGGATTAAAGATAGTAATATCCTTAAAATATTCCATATTAAATTTTCATTCAGTTTCATACAATAATTGTATCATTAACTCTAACGAGGTTTTCGTTTCAATCTCAAACTTTTTATTCTTTTTCCTTCTACTTCTTTAACTTCAAAAATAAGATTGTTTAACTCAACTACATCACCTTTCTCTGGTTCGTGTCCAAGAAGTCCAAAGACTAATCCGCTAATGGTAGTGTAGCCCTGACCTTTTAAGGCGAGGTTAAATTTCTTTCTCACTTCATCAATCGGAGTGTGTCCCTCAATGATATATGACTTATCTTTAAGACGCTGGATATTTTGAATTGGACTATCAAACTCATCTTCAATCTCTCCCACAACACTTTCAATAATATCCTCAAGTGTCACAACTCCCGCTGTCCCGCCATACTCATCAGTGACTACCGCTAATTGAATTCTCTTCCGTCTCATTTCTGAAAGTACTGCATCAATTTTTTTTACTTCTGGGACGATAAGTACCTTACGAATAATATCTAACTTCGCTAACCTTACTGTCTCTCCTTTACTTAATAACTCTCGGTAGACATCCTTCACATGGATAAAGCCGATTACATTATCAATTGAGCTCTCAAAGACCGGAAACCTACTATGTGGATGAGACTCAATTTTTTTGACAACATCACCTACTAGCGTTGTGACATTAAATGCTACAATTTCAGGCTTAGGAACCATAATTAATTTAACAGGAATATCCCCTAATTGAAAAACGTTATAGACCATCTCTACTTCTTTAGCAGGTATTGCTCCTTCCTCACTGCTTTGGCGTAAGATCATCCTTACCTCTTCTTCGGAATGAACCACTTCTCCGCCTTCTAACCTCTTTAAGCCAATAAGCCGCAAGATAAGATGTCCTGAATTATTTAAAAGCCAAATAAATGGTTTAAAAATTCGAGAGAAAACAATAAGAGGAGTAATAATAACAAGAGCAGTTGCTTCAGAGCGTTCAAGAGCGATTGATTTAGGAGCCAACTCGCCAAGGACAATATGCATAAAAGTAATGAAACTAAATGCTATTACCACCGCAAGAACATTTGCCGTAATAAGTGCTCCACTTTCAGGAAATAAAGTAATATATGGCTTGACAAAATGCGCTACAGCCGGCTCTCCTATCCATCCTAAAGCAAGACTGGCAAGAGTGATTCCCAACTGAGTTGCTGAGATATAGTTATCTAAATCATTTAACGATTTCTGCAGCAACTTCGCAGCAACATTGCCTTTAGCCGCCAGTTCGGCAATGCGAGTTTTTCTGACCGCGACTAAGGCGAATTCTGAAGCAACAAAGTATCCATTAAGGAAAACTAAAAGTATAACTAAACCAAATTGTAGGAGGAATTCCATTAAAGATGCATTATAGCAAGACTCTATAAATACACAAATCTAACTAGCTTTTTTGCTCAATTCATATATACTGATTCTGTATGAAGTCTATTGAGTTTTTTGGCGGAGTAAATGGTGAAGTAACCGGATCATGCTACCTTCTCACCTCCACAGAATTGG
>JBDHUU010000064.1:0-4965 GCA_039809285.1 Candidatus Levyibacteriota bacterium | reverse complement strand
TCCTATATTATTCATGGGATAGTAGCACATCTCCCGCTTGAAAGTCAAGCATAGGTGTAATAACTATGCCTGCTTCGTGGCCTTTCTCAACCTTTGAGGTGGGGTTCTTTCCAATACGGAGAGAGGTTACCTGTGACTCACCTATAATATCTTCACCGCGCACAATTCTTACCTTATCTCCGCGAGCAATTCGGCCATCAGTAACTGCTATACCCAAAGCAAAGGTTTTCTCGAAGGGAAACTTCGCTAAGATATTAGCTGTTCCATAAATTTCCTCAATCTGTGAAAGCCGCTTTCCTTCTAAAACATCAGCTAACTCGTCTAAAAGTTCATAAATAATATTGTAATTCTTCATGAGTACTTTTTCTGTTCGTGCGAGTTTCATGACTTCAGGACGCATTTTGGAATTAAAACCAATAATAATTGCACCTGTAGATTTTGCATGGAGTACATCACTTTCCGTCATCTCCCCTGTTTTCTGTTCGAGAACATTGATCTTCTCAGGGAGAGCATGGGTAATAGCCTCAACTGAACCTTGTGAATCTGCCACTAAAATAATAGGTATTTCTTCCTGATTTGCAGAAGGAGAATAAGTAAATTCTTTTCGTAAGCTATCTTCTTTTTGACCCTTACTTACAGGCTTATCACTAATGATACTTCCCACTGCAGGGACCTTCAAAAATCCTAAAACTTCAACAGCATCTCCAATTGTTGCATCTTGGAGCATCTTACCACTATCATTCATGATCGAACGGACCTTAAATGATCCATTCTCATCAAAAACTTCCCGTCGTGGTGACATCTTCCCATCCTTGATAATAAGAGTCGCACGTGGTCCAGCTTTTTGATCAAGACGCGACTCGATAACAATTGCTCGTAGTGGATTCTCTGGACTTACCGATCGAGGATGTGAAGACTGTTGAACCTCTTCTACCAGAAGAATAAGATCTAATAATTCTTTAATGTTGTGGTTGGTTTTAGCAGCCACTTCAATAACAGGGACATCTCCCCCCATACCTTCGAGCATAATTCCCTCTCTAAGAACCTGACCTTTTACTTTCTCGGGATTTTTAGTAGGGAGATCTGACTTAGTAAGAACAACAATCACTGGAATACCGGAAGCTTTCAATACATTAATGCTTTCCCTTGTCTGGGGCATGACTCCATCAACACTGGAGACAATAAGAAGTCCTATATCAGCAGCTTGGGCACCACGGCTACGCATTTGAGAGAAAGCCTCGTGCCCAGGAGTATCGATAAAGGTGATTCTGCGCTTTCTACCATCACTTATTATTTCTACGCTTGATGCGCCAATTTTTTGGGTGATACCGCCATGTTCGCGGTCAGCAATCGATGTTTGACGAATAGCATCAAGGAGAGATGTCTTACCGTGATCAACGTGACCTAAAACAGCTACGACTGGAGGATAAGATGTATGAAGTTGATTTTCGTTTGGCATAGTTTGTAACTGGTATAAAACGTTGAGTTCATAGGAATATTACTCAGTCGTTTCTTCTTGCGATTCGTTATCGGTATCAGTTGTAGGAGGAATTGATTCCTCAGCAGATGCATCAGGCGCATCAACTGGTGTTTCAGCCGCTTCATTTTCCTCAAGTATTTGCTCCTGCTCTACGTCTTGGGCAATTTCTGGATTTTCTTCTGCCTCAACAGTATCTTTTACCTCTTCAGTATTTGCTGCTGTCTCTGGAGTAGTATCGTCCTTAGTCTCTTCTGGTTCTTCACTTTGAGGGAGCTCTGCCCCTTCAATTTCGATTCGATATCCCGTTAATTTGGAAGCGAGACGCACATTCTGGCCGTCTTTACCAATTGCTAGAGACAATTCTTCCTGAGGAACTATAACTGTTGCAATCTGTTCTTCTTCGTTAAGACGAACCTGAACGTTCTTAGCAGGCGACAATGCTGCTGCTACATAGCTAGCTGTATCCTCTTGCCACTGAATGATATCTATTTTCTCAACTCCTCCAACTTCTTGGATGATAGCTTGGACACGAACCCCTTTTTGTCCAACACAACTTCCTACTGGATCAATACCACTCTGTGTAGATGCAACTGAGACTTTTGAACGATTTCCTGGCTCACGAACGATTGCTCGTAATAGAACGCTGCCTTGAGATACCTCAGGTACTTCTCTTTTGAAAAGACCCTCCAAAAGACCATTATCTGCACGTGAGACAATAACTTCTTCGCCTTTTGTCCCTTCTCGGATATCTTTGATAAAGACTACCAAACGTTGATTTTGATAGTATTTCTCATCGCGGATTTGCTCTGGAGGAGGCATAATAGCCTCAGTTTTACCAATATCAACAATGATATTTGGTCCTGCAAAACGAAGAACTGTACCATTAACAATCTGACCTAATTTATCTTTATAGTCTGAAATAATTGCTTCTTTTTCTTTCTCTCTAATCTTTTGCAGAATAACTTGCTTAGCTGTTTGAGCTGCAATTCGGCCAAAGCCTGGAGGGGTTACATCCTCACCATTATGGAGAATACTTGCTTCCCCTGTATTTGGATTTAATTCTGCAGAGTATTCCTCAACCTCCACCCCCGGGTGGTCTTTGCGATAAGCTGCAAGAATTGCATTACGAACTGTGTCTAAAACTACCTCAACATCAACACCGCGTTCTGTTGCGACTTGGTTGAGTGCAAGGGCAAATTCTGATCTTTGTACTGCTGGCATAGTTTTGTAAGTATACCAGATCAGGCAGGTAGGATCAACCCAAATGAAAGGGAAAGGGATTATTGACAGACGGAATTAAGTACTTCCTTAAACATACTATCAATTGCAGTAGGTTTATTACTATTCTTTGCGTAGTCTGATTTTGAAGCAATTGCAGATAATAATTTTTTAGCCTCATTGTAAATTACTGTCTGAGTTTCACGTGTACCAGAATATATTCCAACAGAGTATACTTTACTCACTTTCTCTTTCATTTGAGTTGTAAGATTAGGAGATATGCGCGGATCCTGCTTACGAGCAAAACAGACTGGATTAGATCCATTAACTTGTACTACGCAGTCGTCATCCCATATTTTTGTCTCAGGCACTCCGTCGGTAAATACAATAGTGACAAAATTATATCCTTGGTTTGCATATGTTGCCTGATCAACATTTAAGTTATTTAGTGATCTTTGAAATGCATTACGCATATATGTTCCATCAGTCTCTCCACCATTATACGCTGTGAGTTTGGTAAGCTTATCACTAACTAATTTTTTATTATCTTTATACTTGGTAAAAGGAAGCTGAGTTATTGAGCCTCCAGTATTAGGAAAAGAAGTAAGCCCTGCAAATGTCACTGCACCAACTACTGTATCGTCTTTTAATTGACCGACTAAGTTCTTCATTGCAGTATTAAGCTGACGGATCTTATCATCATTATTCATTGAGGCAGATACGTCCAGAACAAGATTGAGAGCTATCTTATTAAGACACGCCTGAGGTGTAGGAGCTGGCTGCGTCGGAGAAGGGGTAGGCGATGGAGGAAGTGTTGGAGTAGGGCTTGGTTTTATTTTAATATCAACAAGTTGAAGAGCACTCTCAGAACTTTGCTTAGCTGAATCCGGATCAATAGTTACCTCAGATGAAGCGGAAGGATTTTCATTAAGACTAGGAAGGAGTCCTCCACTTAAGGCAAATGCGCCAGCCATCACCGTTGCCAAAACAAAAATGACATAAATTCCGCCATCTCCTTTAAAGAAAGAAAGTACTCGATGGTGTAATTTACGACGCGGCTTTTTGACTTTAGAACGGATCTTGGTACGGGCAGGATGTTTTTTCTTCATGGCAGTACTATTAGAGTAAAGAGATACCAGCAAGTTGTCAAGAAAACGTGGCTAGACCGCTACGAAGGAGTTACTTCCGTCCACTGTTATTCTGACACTATCGCCTCTTGAATATAACGTCTGATAGGGCGAGCTCCCATCTCTTTGTTGTATGCCTCTTTGCTCACTTTCGCCAAAACAGTGTCATCAAATTCGAGAGTGATATCTTTCTCTGCAAGTTTTTTCTTAAGGTCATTAAGCAGAAGCCCTGTAATAGTACGAACCTCAGATTCTGAGAGTGGTTTGAATGTTACTACCGCATCAAAACGGTTAAGAAGCTCTGGCTTAAAGATATTATGAGATTGAAGGTATTCTGATAAATCATTTTCAAACTGTTTATCAAGGACTCTTCCTTTCTCAATTGCATCATGGATAAAGTCAGATCCAGCATTAGATGTTGCAATAATAATAGTATTAATAAATGAAATTGTTCTTCCTTTATTATCAGTTAAGCGCCCATCCTCAAGAATTTGTAAGAATAAATCACGAATTGATGAGTGAGCTTTTTCAAATTCATCAAGTAAGATAAGTGAATAGGGGTGATCTCGTATCTGCTCTGTAAGTTCTCCTCTCTCCTCGCCCTGTCCCGGAAGAGAGCCAAGTAACCTTCTTTGACCTTCTTCATCGGCATACTCACTCATATCCAGTCTGATCATTGTTGCCTCTCCTCCAAAATAGGTATTTGCCAAAGTTTTGGCAGTCTCCGTCTTGCCAACACCCGTTGGTCCTAAAAAGAGAAAGGATATGGGCCGTTCTCTCTCTTCAATGCCCACTCTGAGCCTTCGCATTGCCTCACCAAGTACATGTACTGCTGAGTCCTGACCAATGATATGCTGATGCAACACATCCTCTAAATGAAGAAGAAGATTTTTCTCTTCTTGGGTCGGCTCAGAAAGAGCAATTTTTGTCTTTTGTTCGACAAGTTTTATGACCACATCCCCTAAAAGTAATCGTTTTTTTGAATGAGGATACACTGGAACATCAGTTAGTAACACTCCGCTCACAGCATCCGATAAAAGCGTAATCGCACTTCCCGGAAGGACCATGCTTTGGCTATAGCGATCAGCATACCTAACAGCTTCTACTAAGGCTGAATAGGTAACGATAACTGATGATTTT
>JBDHUU010000063.1:0-4993 GCA_039809285.1 Candidatus Levyibacteriota bacterium | reverse complement strand
TAACTTTTGTATTTACATATTTCAGTCTGTTAGTATTAATAAAATCAAGATTTTCTCTCTCCATCATCTCAATAATTTTTGGAAGATCCTTAAAAGGATAGGTAAGGTCGGCATCTCCAGTACATATAATATCTCCTGTTGCGTTGGCGAAGCCCGCTTTATAAGCATTTCCATATCCTCTTACTGGCTGAATAATAACTGTTGCTCCATGTGTACGAGCGATATGCCTTGTCTTATCAGTTGAACCATTATCAATAACCATTACTTCAACTGCATAACCCATCTTTTTGAGCTTTTTAATTGGTATCTCAAGTAGAACAGACCCGATACCTTTTTCTTCGTTTAGTGCTGGAATAACAACTGTAATTGTATTCAATTTTTTCATAGAGTTTCTCCTATCCAGAAATCTATTTGTTGCTTTTTAGAAGGAAGATCCACCACTACTTTAGCTCTTTTTATCTTTCCTTCAAGGACGTATCTTTCTAGTACTGTCTGGTACTGATCGTGCTTAAGGCTGATAGTACCTTTATCTATAGTCATCAGCTTAGCACTATTTGACGCGATATAGACTTCGTAGGGATAGTCCATATCTTTATATTCGAGATTGTGTACAGTGAATTTAAAAGAATAGGTCTTTTCCAGAGTTGTCTCCTGAGGTAGCTTTAAATGATCCTCAAAATAAAGCTCAGTAAATGTCTCAGGCTTGACAGTAGTTGCTAGAGCTACATTTTCCCGTAGTGAGGGAAAAGCGTTATAGAGGAGTATGCCTACTTCACTTATGACGACTCCACAGGCGACAACTAATGCTACTTGAAGGAAAATTCTTTTATCTTTCATACAAGTTGGTTCTCCTTAATAAAGTTTTCAAAATCCTTTTTAGCGATGCGGTAAGTTCTTCCTAACTTCACGGCTTTTATCTTATGAGTATGAATGTAGTTATAGACAGTAAGAATACTTATTTGGAGTTCATTAGCTATTTGTGCTGGAGTAAGAAAGGATATTGCTCTGTTCATCGGTCGAGGCAAAAGTATACGTTCTCCAACATATAATGTCAATGTTTGAGTGTGGTTTAGTATGGTCTACTTATGTTCTTTTACAAAAGTCTTACAAAGTGGAGTTAGTTAGTGATAAGAGTACGGCAAAAATTATTCGTTCCCATTGCCTCTACATTAAGTTTGGTTACACTCAGTGTCTGATAAAGGTTAAGCGTAGTATTTTTACAGAGTCTATCATTATATATAGTATAAGCAGAGGTCATGCCCGCCAGGTCAGGTATTCTGAGACTCCCGCTTCCTTTGAGATAGCATCGTCCTTCTTGTACAACTGTATCAGTAGGGTTAGGAATGACTCCTGTGCATGAGACAAAACGTATGGTGGGTAGCGTATAGTCATCCCGCGATCTTTTAGTCAGATTTGTATTGATCTCCTTTGCAGTGTCTTTGGTATAGGAGTTACTATAGAAAATATAATTTCTGTAAGAAATAGCAGGGTCGCTTGAGAGCACAGTGACGTGTGAGAATTGAGAACTTTCTTTTATATATCTGGCGGCTACTCGCTCTGGGAAATTAAATATACCCGCCTGTTTGGGAGCCTCTGTGAGATACACAGACAGAAAACTAATTGTTGAGAAAAAATATAGCACTCCAATTCCAACACTTGCATACAGTCTATATTTAGGTTTTACTTCCTGTATTACAAAGACAATTCCATACCCGATCATAAAAATAAAAGTGGTAATTACAACTATGATATGCGGAGTGAAATTTCCGAATTCTTTTCTTCCATGAAGTATTTGGGGAAGAAGGCCAATTGCTATAAAAGCTGTAAGTAAGAGTAGCACTCGTCGATCCTTTCTATAAAGCCCTATTACTCCAAGAAGTAAAAATAGTGCATCGATTACGTAGAACAGGCCATGGCGCTGTTGAGAGAAAAAGTAATCTCCCGTCATAAAAAGGTAAAGTGGAGAGAGAGTAGTAAACGTGTTTATTGTCAGTATGTCTTTATAAACAGTAAGCTTATTAATAAGCGGGAGGACAGGGGATGGAATGGACTGCTTTCTGAGGTCATTTACCTGTTGACTGATTATTTCGTTTGTAGGTAAGAAAATTTCATTGAGTCGGGAATTCGAAGGATTTGAGTGTAATTGGAAAAAGAGAAGAGCTACTATAAGAAGTGAAGCTAAAAAGACAGAGGCGTACTGGATAGCAAAACGCCTTTTATGGACGAAGAAATATGAGTAGAGGAGACTAATTACGACAAAAGGGATAAAAATCAGCTTTGTTCCAATATACGAATAAAAAGCAGCGTAAAGTACTGGGATACTGACAAGGATCATCCATTTTTTAGCTTTAAGGAAGATATAGAGCGCTAAGAGAAAGAAAAATGTCGCAGCTGTCGGCTCGTAGGCTGTCCTTCCGATAAAAATTGACCAGGGGTTAATAGCTGTGATTAAACCAGTTACTAAGCCTGCCTCTTCTCCGAGAAGTTCTTTACCTACTAAATATGCCACAACTACAGTCCCGACACTAAGAAGAAGATTTGGAATAAGGGAGGTTAGAAATGATGCTCCAAACAGTGAGAAAGAAAGCATCTCCAAAAAATAAGGTAGTTCTGCCTGGGGAAATTCATGAGGTGGGTATCTAAAAAGCAAAATGTCTAGTGGTGAGATAGTACCTGTCGTATCCTTTCCTGAAAGAAGGAATGATTGGCTATTAAGCATATAGTGGATTTGATCATCATTACTTGAGACGGGAACACTCGTGATAAAAGCAAATCGGAGAACTATAGCTAATACTATAATTCCTATTAAGAAGATATTAGCTCTTACTATTTTTTTAAGCATAGTTATGATTTTATAGTAGAGTTTTACTTGATGTTTGGCAACTCTTAACCTCTTCTTATTACTCTTTTACTCGTCTATTACAAAGAAATGTAAGAATAAGATGGATTATGGATCAGCTAAAGGTTGCTATTCTTAATACAAGTAAAGAAATAGTTGAGGTAGTACAGGAACTATTTCAATCAGAAGGCTACAAAACATGTGGCGCATTTACGTACCTATTTAAAGATAACGAATCTCTTTTTGATGAATTTATTGATAGTAATAATCCAGATATCATAATCTATGATATTGCTCTTCCTTACAAAGAAAATTTCTCTCTATTTAAGAAGCTAAGTGGAAAGATGAAAGCCAATCATGTTCCTTTCATACTTACTACCACCAATAAAGAAGCATTAGAGAGTATGGTAGGGAAGACTAATACTCATGAACTAATTGGTAAGCCATACGATACTCAGGAAATTATAGACGCAGTTCATCGTTCGCTTAAAGAAAAAAACTAATCCAGTTCACCGTTCTTCAACCTTATATCTTTTTACTTTTTATTATTTACTATTTCTGACTCTCTGTTATAATAGCTCAGCAATGTTTAAGATTGAGAAATTAGATCTTCTTATTTCCTTTTACGTCGGCTGTATTGCCATTTCAGAATTGATGGGAGCTAAGACCTTTCCTCTTGCTACTTTGGGTTCTTTCCATCTCAGTGCGAGTGTAGCGATATTTGTAGTTCCACTTATTTACTGTATTAATGACATGATTACTGAGGTATATAGTAAGGAAAGAGCTCGAAGTATTGTCAGAAGCGGTCTTCTCATAATTCTTTTCTTTCTCATTTTCTCACTCCTAGCAACACACCTCCCATCGACTCCTCGCTTCGCATCTTCTGAAAAAGCATACGAGACAGTATTTAGTATCTCGGCACGCATCTCAGCTGCTAGCCTTATCGCGTTCACTGTTGCTGAGTTTTTAGATGTATTTATCTTTGCACGGCTCAGACAAAAATTCGGTAAGAAAGCTCTCTGGCTTCGGACAAATGTCTCAAATGTTATATCTCAGTTTTTTGACACTACTCTTTTTATGGTTTTAGCATTTTATGCATTAAATAGACCTTTTGGAGACAATGCTAGTTTTCTTGTGGGGCTTATCATCCCGTACTGGATTATCAAATGCTTGATGTCTTTTATCGAGACACCTCTTGTCTATCTTGGTGTAAAATGGCTTAAAGAAAAATGATAAGAGTTATTTTAGTAATGGTTTCGACCATTAATGGTAAGACGACTAAAGGTAATACTCCAGGGACTAAGAATCTTGCATCTAAGGAAGATCAAGAATACTTCTTCCAGACTCTTCAGAATAATAACCTCCTTATTATGGGTAGTAAGACCTATGAAGCTGCTCGGGATGAAATTAAGTTAAGCGATGACAGACTACGAGTTGTTTTGACGAGTCGACCCGATGATTATCGGCATGAAGCAGTTACCAATCAGCTCGAATTTACTTCAGATAAGCCCAAGATAGTACTTCAAAAGCTTGAAAAGAGAGGATATACACAGGCTATCTTATTAGGTGGGGCTAGAACAAATACTGACTTTTTTAAAGAAAGATTAGTTGATGAAATTTGGCTAACTCTCGAGCCAAAAATTTTTGGAGAGGGGAATGATCTGCTGTCATCAGTAGAGTTGGATCTTGATTTGCAGTTACTCGAGAGTGAGAAGCTTAATGATACTGGTACACTTCTTCTAAAATATGAACTTAATAAATCCGAAGATTAAATCCGAACAACTTATTCGTTTTATCCAAACGTCTTGTCAAAAAGAAAAAGTAACAGATGTACTTATTGGGGTATCAGGTGGTGTCGATTCAGCTACTAGTTTAGTTCTATCTGTTAAAGCACTAGGCAAAGAACATGTCCATCCAGTAGTACTTCCTTTCGGTAGTCTTTCCGATCAAGGAGGGAAGGATGCTTTGTCTCTTATTGTAAGTCTGGGTATTCCTAAGAAGCACGTTCATATAATAGATATCAAGCCTTTTGTTGAGAGTGTTGTATCCTATGAGAAAGCTATGGATGATGGAAGAAAAGGAAATATTATGGCTCGTATGAGGATGGTTGTTCTTTTTGATTTTGCAAAGAAATATAATTTTCTTGTAGTTGGG
>JBDHUU010000062.1:0-5018 GCA_039809285.1 Candidatus Levyibacteriota bacterium | reverse complement strand
TCCTAGAATTTTCTCAGGGTGGGCTAAAAGGTCTTCAAGATAAGCGATTGTTTCGCTAATCATTGCAATCTCATCTTCAATTTTCTGTCTTTCAAGTGCTGCTAATCTTCGAAGCTGCATGTCCAGAATAGCAGTTGCCTGGATATCGCTTAGTTTAAATTTCTCAATCAAGTTTTTCTTTGCCTCATCCTGATCTTTGGATGCTCTGATAGTCTGGATTACTTCATCAATATGATCTACTGCAATTTTTAGTCCTTCTAAAATATGGAGTCGTGCTTTAGCTTGCCTCAGTTCAAACTCAGAACGTTTTTTAATGACTAAGTAGCGGTGTTTAAGGTATTCCTCAAGTATTACTTTAAGATTGAGGGTCTGAGGTGTCCCATCAACGAGTGCAACCATATTTACAGGAAAGCTCGTCTGGAGAGAGGTGTGCTTGAATAAATTATTCAAAACTTTTTTAGGAGAAGCATCTCGTTTTAATTCAACAACTACCCGAAGGCCTCTCCGATCTGACTCATCACGAAGATCAGTAATTCCTTCAATCTTTTTTTCTTTTGCAAGGTCTGCGATACGAGTTACAAGGACAGCTTTATTTACTTGGTAAGGAATTTCAGTGATGATAATTGCTGATTTACCCTGTCCAATTTCTTCAATCTCTGCTTTTCCGCGGATGAGAACTTTTCCGCGGCCTGTTATATAGGCATTCTTAATTTCATTAATATCAAAAATTGCCCCTGCTGTTGGGAAATCAGGGCCTTTCACAAACTGCAAAAGCTCATCAATCGTAACCTCGGTTGACATAGTAACTGATCTTTCCTCTTTTGTAACCATCGTGGTATCACCCTCTCCGGTAGTGATAGCAGGTGCTTCTACTTTCTCTGTTTTTGTAGGAAGTGCAAATGTGGTTTTCCCTATCATGTATTGGATAGCATCAATCACCTCACCTAAGTTATGAGGTGGAATTTTAGTTGCCATACCAACGGCAATACCTTCACTTCCCATAAGGAGAAGATTCGGAAGTTTAGCTGGAAGATATACGGGTTCTTCTCGGACAGCATCAAATGTCGGAATATACTCTACTGTTTCTTTGTCGATATCAACGAGTAGTTCGGACGTAATGGCTGCCATACGCGCTTCGGTATAACGCATAGCCGCAGGGGGATCGCCGTCAATTGAACCAAAGTTTCCTTGTCCATCAATAAGTGGGTAGCGGATAGAAAAGTCTTGAGCTAGACGAACAAGAGCATCATAAATTGGAGCATCTCCGTGAGGGTGATATTTACCCATAACCTCTCCAGCAACTGTGGCACTTTTAACATATTTAGACTGATGAGTAAGGCCCATTTCATGCATTGCGTATAAGATACGGCGATGAACTGGCTTGAGGCCATCACGAACATCAGGAAGAGCACGCGAGACAATAACAGACATCGCGTAGTTAAGATACGATTTCTTCATCTCTTGCGAGATATCGATTGGTTGTAGTTTACCGATATTTTGACTCATCTATGTAATAAATAAAAAATCGTTTAGGCTTTTATATCTCGCCCGCTTGTAGCGAGGCGAGGAACAAGAGTCCAAACGCTACTTAAGAGATTTTTTAACAGCATCAAGAGCTGTTGCTTTGTCTTTCCACTCTTTCAGCTTGACCCATTTCCCAGGTTCAAGTGATTTATAGTTTTCATAAAAGTGCTTTAATTTATTTTTCGTAGCTTCTGGTACATCGGTAATATCTTTCATCTCACCAAAAAGCGGATCAATTTTGCTTGTTGGAACAGCTAAAATTTTAGTGTCGATCCCCGCTTCATCTTCCATCTCAAGCATACCGATTACAATAGCTGGAATAGCTGTCCCAGGTGCTACAGAGTACTCTGAGAGTACCATTACGTCAAGTGGGTCACCATCCTCAGCGAGCGTATTTGGGACAAAGCCGTAGTTGGTTGGAAACCTCATAGCAGTATGCAAGAAACGATCAACCATCACTATTCCTGAATCTTTGTCGAGTTCATACTTAATAGCACTATCCTTAGGAATTTCAATAAGTACGTTGATCTGTCCCTGGCTAGCGTCTTTTCCCGATGATAATTTTGTTATGTTCATCTCTTTCACCTCCTTAGATATCGAGCGTTGCCGTCATCGCGTTTGTTTGAATAAAGTGTTTACGTGGTGGTACCTCATCCCCCATCAGCATAGTAAATACCTGATCTGCTTCTTCAGCGTCAGTGATACTCACATGTTTTAATACTCTATTCTCCGGATTCATCGTTGTCTCCCAAAGCTGATCTGCATTCATTTCTCCAAGTCCTTTGTAGCGCTGAATTGAGACATTAGCATTTCCAGTCTTCATTTCTTTAAGCAGTCTATCGCGTTCTTCCTCAGTGTAAGCATAGCGGACATCTTTTCCTCGTTGGAGCTTGAAAAGAGGTGGCATAGCTACATAAAGGTAACCTTGCCTAATAATTTCTGGAAGGTGGCGATAGAAGAAAGTCAGGATGAGTGTTTCAATATGTTCTCCATCAACGTCTGCATCAGTCATGATAATAATTCGATGATAGCGAAGTTTGTCCATATTGATGACATCTCCAATACCTGCTCCAAGTGCAATAATGAGTGCTTTAACCTCATCATGTTCAATCATCTTATCCAGCCGTGCACGCTCTGTATTGAGAATTTTTCCTTTAAGAGGCAAAATAGCCTGATATTTACGATCTCTCCCACTTTTTGCTGATCCTCCAGCCGAATCTCCCTCAACAAGATAGATTTCAGAGAGGGCTGGATCTTTCTCCTGACAGTCGGCGAGTTTTCCAGGGAGTGATGATCCCTCTAAGGCGCCTTTTCTAATAACTGCTTCTTTGGCAGCTTTTGCTGCGAGACGTGCTTTAGCTGCAAGATAGACTTTCTCTAAAATTCTTTTTGCATCCGATGGATTTTCTTCAAAGAAAACTGATAAACCTTCTTTGGTAACTTGATTCACGAGAGGTTGGATTTCAGAATTACCTAACTTTCCTTTAGTCTGTCCTTCAAACTGGATGCGGTCTTGAGGCATTTTAATATAGACTACAGCAGTGAGTCCTTCACGGGTATCCTCTCCTTGGATCGAGTCTTCTTCATTCTTAAAAGCCCCAATTTTTTTCCCATAGTCGTTGATTGCGCGGGTTAAGGCCATTCTAAATCCGGTTAGATGTGTTCCACCATTAATAGTAGGAATTACATTTACAAATGACTCAACATTCTCAGTATAGGTATCGTTGTATTGGAGTGAAAATTCTACCTCAACATCACCTACATGCTTATTGACATAGATCGCCTTGTGAAGAGGGTTTTTATTTTCATTAAGTTTTTCAATAAGAGCTTTGATACCGCTTTCAAAGTAAAAGTTGATTTCTTTTTTCTCCTCTCCCCTATTGTCATAGACATGGAAATAAACTTTTGGTACCAGATATGCACGGTCGCGAACGACTTTTTTGATAAATTCGAAGTCAAACTCAATTGTCTGATTAAAAATAGATGCGTCAGGGAAAAACGTAGTCGTCGTTCCATTCGTTCTCTCAAGCGGCAATGTTAATTTAGAGTCCTTGATAACATCAACACCTGTTTGAGGTTCACCCCGCTTATATTCTTGGCGATAGATTTTGTTTTCACGTTTAACCTCAACCCACATCCAATCTGAAAGAGCATTAACAACAGAGGATCCTACTCCGTGTAACCCTCCAGATACTTTGTAGGCAGTTCCTCCAAACTTTCCGCCAGCATGCAATTTCGTCATAACCATTTCAAGAGCAGACTTGCCGTAACCTGGCATCATATCAACAGGAATACCGCGACCATCGTCAGCAACAGTAGCTGAACCATCTTCGTTTAAGATAATCCAGACGTTTTTTGCAAAACCTGCTAGTGCTTCGTCAACCGAATTGTCTACGATTTCACGGAGAGACTCATGCAGTCCAGTACTATCGGTAGAACCGATATACATACCAGGTCTTTTGCGTACCGGCTCTAGGCCTTCAAGGACTTGGATTTGCTGTGCAGAATACTCAGAGGAAGGTTTTTTTGCAGCCATTTATAAAGCCAGTATACCAGTAATTTTCGAGCTTTTCAACCTCATAAAGTCAGCAATTCCAAGGCTAATGAATAGTCGATAAAGAAAGGAAGAGATTCTCTAGTGTAAGCCTTGCGTTAGTATTCGTTGCTTTAAGGGTTGCATATGTTTTATGCAGTTTTTTGAGTGTATAAGCAACCTCAAATGGATCTTTTTGGTTCTCAATATTGTCTTTCAATATACTCTCTCCAACGACAATAAACTTCTCAAGCGTTTGTAAAGCTTTGTCTTTGTCTTTAGCAATAATTTCAGCCTGTTTTAATGCGTCTCCTGGACTTTGCTGGATCCAATTCTTGAACTGAAGCTGTACTTTCTTTTTCTCATCATCGGTAAATTGTTGAAGTATTGTTTTGATATCTATGAGTTGACAACGGGAAATAATGGTAGGTAAAAAAACTTCTTGCGTTGAACTTAGCAGAAAAATAAAAGTATGTGCAGGAGGTTCCTCAAGAAGCTTCAAAAGAGCGTTTTGTGCTGGAATCGTGAGTAGTTCCGCTTGTGGAATTATTATCGCTTTTTCCTTACCTTTAAAAGGCTTAAGAAATATTTTTTCTTGTAACTTCTTAATGACTTCAATTCCCAAGGACGTTTCTTTATCAGGTGTAATATATACTCTATCAAGAGGATCTATTTTAAATCTAGTACAAAATTCCGATAATTTCTCTTCCTGAAGTTCTGAGTTTGGAGCTACAATAATAAAACTTGTCATAAGGGCTTATTTCCTTGACATTATAGCAAGCTATTTTCTACTATTAAACTATGCCAGATACTGCCCAAGTACCTACTGTCCAGCCTGTGGTCTCACCTACTCCACCGCAAATTCCTCAGCCGTCCTTTCCTGTTCAAGCTATGTCTCAGCCTCAACAAGAACTCGATCAGGAAGATCTTTCACTTATTGATACCCTTGTTCAGGAACGCA
>JBDHUU010000061.1:0-5259 GCA_039809285.1 Candidatus Levyibacteriota bacterium | reverse complement strand
CCCAATTTTGGTACAATTATGCGTGACCGTTTTACTAACGGTTTTTTAATCGGTCCATTCGCCGACTTAGCTCAGCGGTAGAGCAGTTGTTTTGTAAACATCAGGTCGTCGGTTCAAATCCGACAGTCGGCTCAGAATATTCTATTTATTTCTACGTTCTTGCCAAAATGTCGTAGACATTTTGAGAATCGAGTTTGACAAGCTGAATTGGCGGAGTAGTCAATCGCACCTCGCTGTAGACGAGGCGGTCGAAAGGCCTACGGGAGTGCAAATCTCTCATTCAGCACTAGTACCTTAGAGTTTTGACTCAGGCCGACATGGCTCAGTGGCAGAGCATTTTCTTGGTAAGAAAAGGGTCGCGAGTTCGATTCTCGCTGTCGGCTCATATCTATTTCATTTCTGCCTCAGATCATGTATAATATCGCTCTAGGAGAATTTATTTATGCCAAAAAAAGGTGAACACAGAATAATTATTGGACTCGTCTGTTCGGTTTGCAAAAACCGCAATTATGTCTCACAAAAAAACAAACTTGAGACTCCAGACAAGTTAAAGCTTAACAAGTTCTGCAAGCATTGTCGAAAAGTTACTGAACACAAAGAAGTTGAAAAATTGAAGTAGCTTCAATTTCTGTTAATAGCAAATTAGTTAAAAAGGAAGCGCCAGAGGCGCTTTTTTTGTATAATAGAGACCATTAGCCATAGGCTATCTGTTATTTGCTAATAAAGGGGTGTGGTGAAATGGTATCACAGCAGTCTCCAAAACTGCTTTTTACGGTTCGAGTCCGTACGCCCCTGCACCACCAGTTTGATATATATAGCAGGTTTATTTATATAGTTGACTGTGTGTTCCTAATGCGACGAAGTATGCAATTACTTCTTTTTCTTCAATTTTCTCCTCATAAATTGCTCTCCAATCAGCAGTAATATCTATACTTCTTTTACCTGAATACTCTCCACGAAGAGGATGATTTCGGAGCTGGGGATGAATAGGATTAGTACTAAAGAGGAGAATTCTCTGTTTAAAACGATTGCGGATTCTCACATCAACTTTCTTAAGTGTTTTAAGAAATAAAGGAGAATATTTAATAATCATATTCCCTGTTTCTCAAGCCAGTCGACGGCATCTTTACCAGTCTTAAATGCTGGAGAAGTATTTCCTTTTTTATAATCTTCGTCTGCCTGTTTCATAAGGGTAAGGAGATACTCACTTGGCTCTTCATCAGAAGCACTAAAGGTTACTGTCTTAGTTTTAATAAGTTGTCTAAGCCACCCATTAACTAATGTGCTCAGATTAAACCCTAACTCTTTGGCAATTTTTTGTGCCTCAGCTTTTACTTCAGGATCTGTTTTGGTAATAATTACTGCATTATTCATATATACCCAAAGTATATACACTAGGTATACACTTGTCAAGTAAGAAATTGGCAATTTATTTTAGTGAAGTCATTGAAGTCGCCCAATTCCAGATTCAAAGTTCGAACACTAGATGATGTCTGTTTATATATAAAAGATGGACGACCAACAAGGAGTTTAACAGTGAATCAAATCAAGGAGATAAAGACACGGGTACCTAACGCAAGGCGAAATGTTAACCTCCCTCCGGGAGATATAAAATAATTATAACTAATCTCTCAAATTAAAAATACCTGCCTCATAATAATTTCTTGAATCTTCTTCACCTCAGCAGTATAATGCCAAATTATGGAAAGATTTATTTCATTAGGTAAAGATAAAATTAAAGGCTCTAGTCTCATAAAAGCTGGGCTAAGACACCCTTATTCTCATCAAGCTGATATTGAAAGAAAAGTATCAGAAGAACCAAAAACTCTTTATCTTGAAGAGGAAGTTAATGATACCTCAATCCAAAGATTAGTCGACAGCTTTAGGGAAGTTAATAAAAATGATCCTAATCAAGATATTACTCTTCGTATTAATTCCGATGGCGGCTATGTTGCCTCGGTGTTAAAAATGATTACTCAAATGCAGCATCTCAGTAATCCTATCCAAACTATAACTGAAACAAATGCTTATAGCAGTGCAGCGCTTATACTTGCTTCAGGTACACCAGGAAATAGATACGCATACAGTGGAGCAAGAATCATGATTCACCAAGCGCAAATAGAAATAAATAATTGGAAAGGATCTATTCCATCTTTATTGGAATTTTGTGAAGAAAAGAAAAGAGGAAATACACTTTTACTTGAAGCATTTGCTACCGCCACAGGAAAATCATTTGAAGAAATTGAGAGAGATACTAAGAAGGATTTCTACCTCACAGCTGAAGAGGCTGTTGATTATGGAATCATTGATCATGTTATCCCAAGACCCGAAAGAATGATAGCTTCTGCAACTCTTCTTAAATTAACTTAAGGCGAACTATCAACCTTCCTCCTGAAGACATTGTCTAAAAAGGATAGCCTTTGAGACCTTGGATACCTTTAAGGACTGCTATCTCGCCCATTATCGAGTTGACATGACCATTAATTATATTCGCGATAAAATCATACGCTTTTCTCTCTCCCATACCAAATGCACTCATATCAACATCTTTCTCTAAATCCGCATCTTTTAAGGAAGCTACATACTCTTCGCTCGCAGCAAAGACTGCTTTTGCATACACCTGAAACTTTGGTAAATCTAATTTCACTTCTTTTAGCCATTTCGGATACGCGACTTGCCACTCCATTGGATGTGCCTCACTTGCCCCCGTCTTATCTTTAAAGGTTGTTTCCAAAAGAGGCTGATCTTTCTTAAGAAAATTATGAATAAATAAATCTTCTGAGAAAACCAAATGGGCGTACGTTCCTGCAATTGGATTGGCAGTACCCGGAGGCATAAAATGAGCTACCTCATCAGTTACTCCATCCATTGTTCCACCAAGTGCTCCATGTGCAGCTTTTAATTGATTTGCCAAGACTTCAACAGCAAGATCATTCATACCTAAAGTATATCAGATAATACTTAAATTTGAAGTAATCACTTTTTAATATTATTCCCTTTTGCTAGAATACCCAACATGCCAATTGAATCTCATAGATATGATCCCAGAATTCATGGTGAACCAAATGTATTCATCGATGCTCTTCCTAAGGATGATCCGAAAGTAAATTTACGAAAAAGCTCAGTCCTGGCTGCAGCTTTCACTCCATTTATCAGAGACTTTCAAGAAAAGATAAGCGAGTACACACTATCAAAGCTTAAAAGTATGAATGAAGATATAGAGATTGGTATATATGATTATCCCTCCTATAATACGCCTGTTAGTGAGGCCTTTTATTGCAATATTAGTAATTATTCAGACTATTTCTCTCGATTCTCAAAAGTGGCAAAGAGCCGGTATTTAGGTAATAGATCTTACGATCATCCTTTAGATCCTTTAGTAATCGTACCAATCGGATTTTATGAAAAAAAATTCGCTAAAGCTACCGCGATCTCTGGCTCTGTACTTAGCGAGGTAGCTGGAAAACTAATGAAAGAAGAATCAAACAAACTCCTTCAATCCCCCTATGAACGAACAATTCGCGAAGAGACATTTATGCCCAATCCATATACCATACTAGCCGAAGGTATGCAGACTGTAGCAGCAGGAATTGGCCTGCTCACCTCAGAAGGAATTCCTGGATATGAGAATGACCCAATTGAGGGAATGCAGCAACTTATTGATCAAAGAGTCTTTCAGCATTTTGCAGCTCAGGCACCAACTGGAGTAATTATCCCAATGGTAATATCAGGATTAAGATTTAAAGAACCTTTAGTAAAAGATGATATAGGCAATCTTAAAGTAAATAATACACTTCTCGATCTCTTCAAAAGAGAAAAACAAGCAAAATCGAATACAGGAAAAGGAAGACTTAGTGAAGGATGCCCAGTTGCGAGACCTCACGTTCCTGAAGTAACGATATTTGGCAACTCAGATGTAATCCCCGACTCCGGTGTCCAAATGGGTATGGAGATATTTATGGAGTATTTAAAGTATTATTATTCAGTTGAGCTATAATATTACTTGATGAATAAAGGAATTCTGCATTTAAGTATTCTTCATTTTCTTCGAGATGGATTTTACACTTCCCTTTTTCTCCTGCTCCCATTTGCTGTAAAGGATCTAAAGATAAATCTTTCCCAAATCGGTATGTTGGACTCAATGATAAATATCTTAGGCATTGTCCTAGCAATTAGTATTGCATATCTCGTAAAAAGATTCGGTGGACCGCTTCTTCTTTCCCTAACTCTCTTTTTTTATTCACTCAGCTTTATACTCCTTTCTCAAGCGCACTCCTTCCTTGTTCTCACCCTGTCTGTCGTCATTCTCGGAACAGGACTTGCGCTCTTTTCTCCCATCGCCTCAGCGATTGTTGCTAAATTGACTAAAGGTGGAGCAAGGGGCAAAGATATCGGGGTCTTTATCGCTTGCGGGGATATCGGGAAAGCTGTCTTTCCAGTTGGTGTTACCTTACTTGCAGTATCATTTGGCTGGCAAACCTTGTCATTACTCTACGGATTACTTGCTGCCATCCTTTTCTTTTTATACCTATTTGTATTACGAAAGGAAGTCCCCACAGCATCAGCCTCTGAGTATAAGCAACCTATTAGCTATAAAGACCTAATTCGTCATAAAAAAACGATGCTGGTAGTTCTAGCAAGCACTCTCGATTCTGCCGCTACTTCCCCACTTTTTATTTTCCTTCCCTTTCTCCTTTTAGAGAAAAAAATAGATCCTAGTATTATGGGAACATTTGTCACTATTTTCTTTGTCGGTGCAGTCCTCAGCAGAATACTCTCAGGGAGATTCACCGATAGAATAGGTCATAGAAATGTCTTTATTATTTGTGAAGTGTCGATGGTGACAGTTCTTATTCTCCTCAATTTGTCCTTCACACCGTCAGTTATTCTTCTTTTAATCCCAATTCTAGGCCTTGTCTCTGAAGGATCTGATGCACCTGTCCAGACAATGCTCTCTGAGTCAGCGGATGACCATGAGAATTATGAAAAAGTCTTTGCCTTTGACTCATTTTTTAGTGGTATTGGCAATGTAGTAGGACCGCTTCTTATTGGAGGAGTAGCAGCTACTTTTGGTATCACGACTGCCTTTTATGTCCTTGCAGTGATTATCGGCCTAGCAATACTTCCTGTCTTACGATACAAAACATACAAAGGGAAATAGAGTTTCCTTCTTATTGATAGATTTCGAGTGCTTTTGAGAATTCTCCAAAATCACTCATAATAAAGCTGTCGTTATAATTCCTAAGATGACTAATGCTA
>JBDHUU010000060.1:0-5713 GCA_039809285.1 Candidatus Levyibacteriota bacterium | reverse complement strand
GTAAAGACACGAATAGGGTTTAATGATATCAAGACTGAAGAGTGGCTTGGATTTTTATTAGATCAAAAAATTGACGCGCTCACTGTTCATGGAAGAACAGCCAAAGAAATGTCCAAAGTTCCTTGCCATTGGGATGAAATAGCTAAAGCAGTAGTACTTCGAGACGAGAAAAAAGTAACTACAATCATTATCGGAAATGGCGATATAGTATCAAGAAAGGATGCGTTGCAAAAAGTAGAAGAGGTAGGAGTTGATGGAGTAATGATAGGCAGAGGTATTTTTCATGATCCATGGTTATTTAATCCCACTCATCATGGGGAAGACGTTACCTTTGAGGAAAAGCTGCAAAAGCTCAAAGAGCATATTGAGCTTTTCGAAGCTACCTGGGGGAAAGACAAGCATTACCCGATTCTTAAAAAGTTTTTTAAGTGCTATATCTCGAATACTCCCAATGCATCAGAACTGAGGACCGAATTAATTACCCTTAATGATTCATCTGAAGTGATTGCTAAAATCAATACTCTTCTTACCTCCCATCACTAAGTAAAACTCTGCTGTTTTAATATATAATTTTGAGTTATACTCATGGAGAAGGAGGTGATAGACATGCCTAATCAACAACAACTCGTAAAAGCAGCTCTTATTGTCGCAGGGTTTGGGATAGTTATTTTATCCTTGACGTATGTTGTTCCACTTCTTGGAATATTGGGAGCCGGCGCAATTATAGTTGCGGGAATTTATGCGATTTACCTTTTCCTCACAGGAAAGTTAAAGATTTAATTCCACAACTTGAATAGAGAATACCTTTAGATTTCAATAATTCATTGATGTCTTTATCTTTTTCTAAATTTTCGGTATTATACGTTTGAGAAGAGCATACTCTTTAGATACTAAGTACTATGGAAGGCAAACCTGAACTAATCCCCCTTGAGCTGAATTCAGAGATTGAACGTGAAAGAGCGTATACGCTTCACCTACGGCCAGAACTCGCAAAGGAAGTATATGCTAGTCTTATAGGTGCTATCAACCGTAATGAACCTAAAAATCCTGCAGAAGACAATATAGATCACACCTTTCTGACTAGAAAACGAAGGGCAAATTTAATAGAATTGTCCAACAAATTTACTCTTCCGCCTAATGTAGTAGTAAAAGAGCCTTCCTTATTCTATGAATTACCTGTTACCATTACCAATACTGAACGAAAGCTGATTCAAGAAGAAATACAAAAACGATATGGAGCAAGCCCAGTTGAGAACACTGTCCTTAACGAGACATTAGATGAATTAAATGGAGAATTTAACAAAGCAGAAATGAAGGCTAAAGTTAAGAGCGGTGCAGAGAAGATAAAAAATAGAGTTCTTTCATTCTCCAAAGGAAATAAATAAAAATCTTTTCTAGGCTCTCTTATATTATTCCTAATTCTTTTGCAGCATTTGCAGCTAAAGTAACAAGAGTATCAATGTCTTCTTTTGTGTGAGAAGCATTAAGCTGGATACGAATTTCATCTTTTCCTTTTGGCACAACAGGATAAGTAATGTTAGTGACCAAAACACCCATTTCAAATAGCTTATTTCGCAGTTCTTTAGCTTTTAGTGTATCCCCGACGAGTAGAGGCTGGATAGGGTGATTTGAATCAGCGGCAAATTGGAGACCAGCGTCAGTCATTTGCGCCTTCAGGTACTTTTTATCTTCTTCGAGTTTTTCTAAAAGTTTCTGTCCATCTATACTCATAACATAGTTTATGGATGCAAAAGCAGCTCCCGCAACAGATGGGGAAATAGAGTTAGAGTAGATATAGGTTGCTGCAGACTCACGAAGATAATCTATCATCAGCTGACTTCCTACGACATAGCCACCGTCACTACCAAATCCTTTTCCAAATGTTCCTACCAAAAGATCTGCCTGAGTTCTACTAACTTCCTCAGTTCCGCGCCCGCTCTTACCAAAGGCGGCTACGCCATGACTGTCATCAACAACAAGAAGTACACCCTGTTCATAGATATCGTTATATTCATCAGTAATTGACTTGAGGGATGTAAGATCGGCTGCCTCTCCAATCATACTAAAAACACCATCAGTAACGACAACTGCTCTTTTAAATGTAGTCTTGTTCTCCTCAAGTACTCTTCTTAGATCCTCAAAATCTAAGTGCTTATAAATAAATTTCTGCTCTTTATCAATACTTGCCGCCCTAACCCCATCAATAATACTGCGATGATTAAGTGCATCTGAGATGACGCAGACCTCACGAGAGAGGAGGGAGTCTTTACTTTGTCCATTCAGAAGACATGACATAACTGCGATATTAGTCGCAAATGCGCTTGAAAATACCATTCCCGCCTCACGGTTATGGAATTTTGCGATAGCTGATTCTAAATCCTTATAGATTTGCAGTGTTCCAGAGATAAAACGAACAGCGCCAGGTCCTGCGCCATATTTCTGAGAAGCTTTCTCCTCAGCACTCAAAAGAGTTGGGTTAAACCGTAGACCTAAATAGTCATTGGAGTTAAAAACAATGTACTTCTTACCGCCGATTACTGCCTTAGGAGATTCTTCTCTGGTAAAGCTTTCGATGATTGCTTCATTTCTTTTTGTACTACCCGCATCATCAATTCTTTTTATTTCTGCTTTTAGTATGTCTGAAAATTTTGAATTCATAGGATTATTTACCCAATTTACTTTTAAGTTCAGTCAACATGACCTCTGTCATTTTGGAAAGATCATACTCATGCTTCCAACCCCAATCACTGCGTGCTTGAGAATCATCAATACTATCTGGCCAGCTATCAGCAATTTGCTGTCTATGATCCGGCTTATAAGTAACCTCTACTTTGAGATGTTTGTTAATTTCCCGTACTAATTCTTCAGCGGAGAAGGAAATTGCTGCTAAGTTATAAGAAGTTCTTACAGTTAAGGCCGACGGATCTGCATTCATTAATTGGATTGTCGCATTAACAGCATCATCCATATACATCATAGGTAACACTGTCTCTTTATTTACAAAACATTCATATCTGCCAGTCTTAAGCGCTTCATAAAAAATAGCTACTGCATAGTCTGTAGTTCCGCCACCTGGTTCTTGTTTCCAGCTGATAATACCCGGATAACGTACACTCCTGATGTCCACACCATATTTGTTGAAATAATATTGCCCTAGTAACTCTCCGGCTACTTTAGTGACGCCATACATTGTGGTCGGTTCAAGAACTGTTCGTTGAGGAGTATTTTCTCTTGGAGTTGTCGGGCCAAATGCAGCTATTGATGAAGGCCAGAAGACTTTATACTTTTTCTCAACTGCCAAATCCAACACATCTTTAAGAGATGTCATATTTAGATGCCACGTAAAGGAGGGATCGAGCTCACCTTTAGCTGATAAAAGTGATACGAGGTGATAGACTGTCCCTACATCATATTTTTCTACTAACTCTAAAAGATTGTCTTTATTTGGGAGTTCCGCTTTCTCAACTATACCATCAAAGTTAGAAGGGATATTGTGGTGTCCGACTGCGATTACGTTGTCTTTGCCAAATTTTTCCTGCAAGGCAGGTACTAGCTCAGTACCAATTTGACCGAAAGCACCAGTGACAAGTATTTTTTTATCCATAGAGGAACAACTGGGATAACTCTAACGAAAATAACCATATCTGTCAACTCTACTTTAAAGAATCCAATAGAGGTGGTGGTATAATTTATCTATGACTGAAGATGGAATTGACTACTTAACTATTAAGACACCTGACAAGAAAGCCTATGCTGATTGTTGGGTTATTGAAGATACTGCAGGATTAGAAGCACAATGTTACTTATTTGGTCCCAAAAGAGGAGATGAAATCTTTAGCTTAGTTAGGGAAACTCTTCAAAATACAGCAAACAAAAATAATCTTCCTTTACGTCACATCTATACTTCATCTAATAAAGGTTCTCTTGCATTAGTAGAGAGAAATGAAGGGTATACACCAATTGGGAAAGATACATTAGGAAACGACTTATTTGAAAGAGTTTTTACTCCCAAAGATTCCCAAGAAGAGCCTTAAGTGATTTCACAGAAATTCGGAACAACTTTTTTAACTCTTTAGGCGGTATATCTACTATCCCGAAGAAGCATGGTAAATAATTTAAACGCCATGACGATAGTAAGACCAATTGTTAGCGTTCTCATAACCTGCCATCCCACTGCCACTACTGCATCAGCCATATCTCTTGGCATAAGGCTAAGACCGATGACCATACTAAGGACAAGGAGTAATAATCCTCCCAAAATAATAACGCCAACATCAGCTCCACTATTATTTCGTTCAGCTTGAGCCTGACGAATCCAGTTATCATTGGTTGAGTTCGGTGCTTTAATAAGTGCAGTACCCCAACTTGCAGTAAATGAAGCGAGACGGAACCAAAGATATAACTCAGCAGGGAAGTATAAAAGAGCAAAGATATAGTCACCTAACTTGGAGCGAGGCGCCTTGGATGCAACTTTAAGATTAATTAAAATAGCAAGAACTGGTGGTACAAGCCAAATCCATGACCAGACAAACGAGTGGAGAACAATTGAAGCAGTGATCATGAGAACGAACATAATTCGAACAAGAAGATCCAAGCCCATCTTAAGCTGTTGAAGGATTGGATAGATAGTTTGTGAACTGAGTTTGTATTGGAGAAGAAGACGAATCATTCCCTCATCCCATTTCCTTCGTTGGGCCCACAATGATCGTAAGTTGTACATAGCACCTGCATCTGCACGTGCAGTAGAGCTGATAAGAGTCTCCAACTGCAGATCTTGAAATCTCCAGGTAAGTTCCATATCCTCAACGTCAGTATCTGAGTTCCATGGGCCATAACCATTATTTCGTGAAGCAGCATACATAAGCGCATTTTGACGGAAAAGTGTTGCCTGCCCACCTAGAACGTACGTTTTACGGCCACGTCGTAATTGATCAAGATTCCATGAAGTAAATTCCATGCGTTGAGCTCGAACGAGCTGTCTTGCTCTAAAGGGAAGTTTACTCACAATTTTTACGCTACCTGTTCCGTCTCGTGATGGCTCTTTGCTCGTACGAATTTGTGGCGGAATCCAATCCTGGTCAAAAGTATATTTAGCCATGATCCCGGCACAACGGGTTCGAGGAAGCAATTCCTCTTCAAGTTCCGCAAGAACTCCTTGCCAGATGACAGTGTCAGCATCAATACATGCAACTAAATCATATCCTCGTGAATAAAGAAGCCATGCCTGATTTAATGCTCCAACCTTACGTTGAGTATTGTTCTTGGTGATGTGGAGTTTAACGATTGGGTTTTTTCGTGCAATTTTGCGGACTATTTTCACTGTGTTATCTGTACAGTTATCGGCAGATACTACTATTCTATCTGGCTTTCTTGTTTGGACAAGAATATGATTAATTGTATCTTCAATAGTATCTTCTTCATTATGGGCTGGAATAATAACAAGAAGCTTGGCAAGTCTCTCACGATAATTAGCATTTACTACCAAATATCTACCATTTCTGAACATTTTTACTGACTTAGAATTGCTTCTACGTTTAGGAGATCGACTAATTTCACGAGAGTATTCAGCCCATCTTTCAGGGGTGATAAGCACTTCGTTGGTAAGAGGTCCTCCATGTGGGACAATACTTGGTAAATTATTCATAATAAAACCCGTTTGGTGACGGGAGATTTGATTATATCCTATAAGATATGCTTTGTCAACATACTATGA
>JBDHUU010000059.1:0-5812 GCA_039809285.1 Candidatus Levyibacteriota bacterium | reverse complement strand
ATTTTAGCCAAGTATTCTTTAGTAACGGAATCCTGATTATCTAGTACTTTAAAAGTCATCCTGCGATTATAACATTTCCGGGTAGCCTTCTGAGGTATTTGACCTGTATAATTAGCTGGCTACTGCGTATCCATAAGAATAACTAAATAAAACTATTTAAATTAGTCGATAAGTTATTTTTATTATGGATATTCCTAACACTCTTCAACTTCAAAAAGTTAAAAACTTCTACAAGAAAAAGTGCTCTCTTTCTCTTACCGATTCTCAAGCTCTTGAGATATATCTGAGTCTTGTTACTTTTGCGGAAGCAAAAGTAAAATACCATTCAAAAAAGAATAAGTATGTCCGTATTAAATAATAAATATAAATTATACTTGACTTATTTAAGACCATCTCAACAAAAAATGGAGTTGATCCAAGAATCAATAAAGCAAACAAAAATACAAATGATGGGGAAAAGGTTCAAAGTTAAGTTAGAGCCATCTCGTTACTGTCAAAGTAACCCAATAGGTATTACATACCTAGATAATCAGGATAATATTCAAAAAGTTGTCTTATCAAAAATTAGTTGTAACTCTTGGACATGCCCTTCATGTAATGTCAAAAAGGCTTTAAGAGTAAAGTACTTAATAAAGAATACAGTTATACTAAATAACTTAGATTATTTTCTCACTTTAACTTTAGATCCTAAAAAAATTCCATCGGATTTCTTATCAATTAAAGGGAACGACACCCATAGATATATCACTAAGCTATTCAACAATTTTATTGTTGATCTCAAGCGTAAAACAAATAACTCAGTGGAAAAACTAAAATACGTTTGGGTTCTAGAGTTCCAAAAAAATGGTAATGCTCATCTTCATATTCTTATGAATAAGTATGTGGATATTAATCTGATTCGTTCTATTTGGACTCGTATAGGCGGTGGGCATATTATGCGTGTTGAGGAAATTAAGTCGCTTGAGGGTATTAGTAATTATGTTTCGGAATATATCGTAAAAGGACTAAAGCATGATCTTAATAAAGAAAGTTATTTTAAATACTTTGAGAAGAGATATTCTATTAGCCAATCATGTATTAGGCCAAAAACTGCTGAGATAGTCACTTCTGTTAAGGATATTCAAGAGGTTACTAAAAAACTATACAGAATCGGGATAATTTCAATGGATAAAATGCTTGAGTCTGTAGAGTATAATGGGCAATTAGTTCTTTTTGAACGTCAATGAAATATTTTATTTATTGCAGAAAATCATCAGAAGAAGAATCACGACAAGTTCAATCCCTTGAGACACAGGAAACGGCTCTAAGAGAGTATGCAAGTAAGCATAACTTAGAGATAGTTGAAGTCATAAAAGAAAGTAAGAGTGCTAAGAGAGAAGGGAATAGGCCACTTTTTACAAAGATGCTCGATCGCATCAGACGGGGGGATGCAAATGCGATACTCGTCCACCACGTAGACAGGCTCAGCAGGAACGGTATCGAGTCGGGGATAATAACCAGCCTCTTCGATGCGGGCCTTCTAAATGAAATACGGACCCCTACACAGTCTTACCGAAGCGTCACGGACATGCTCTACATCGACTTCGATTTTGTCTTCGCCGCTCATTATTCACGAAACCTGTCGATCAGGGTAAAGGAGGGAATGAAGACCAAACTAGCAAAAGGGGAGTACCCAACTAAAGCGCCGCCTGGCTACTTCAATAAGAATAAGCAGATTTTTATAGATCCTCCCCAAGCACGATTTATCAGAATGGCATTTGAATTATACTCGAGTGGTTCTTATTCTTTGAGACAACTTAATAATGAGCTTTATAAAGTAGGTTTTAGATCGCGATATACTGGTAAAAAGATTACAAAATCTCTTCTTTATACAATATTAACCAATCCTGTTTATTACGGAGCTATAAGATACAATAAAACACTTTTTAAAGGCATTCATGAGCCAATCATCAGTAAATCTCTTTTTGATGCGGTACAAACGATCCTATTCAGTTCTAGTAGGCCTAGAAAGCAGAAACTAGACTTTCTTTACCGTGGATATATGATTTGTGGCAATTGTGGATGTAAGTTAACCGCTACGAGAAAAAAGAAAAAATATGATTATTACTACTGTAACAATGGTAAGAATTACTGTTTACAGAATCTCTCCTATTTAAGAGAGAAAGATATTATTGACCTTATCTCTCTTAACTTTAAAGGTATTACATTAGATAAAGAGTTAGTCGACCTAGCCTTTGATTTATATAAAGACCAATTAGAGTCATCAAATAATAATGACGTAGAAGAACATTACCAAAAACTGCTTAAAGAAGTAGATCAAAAAATTGATAGATTGGTTGATTTGAGGTTATCAGATAGCATAACAGAGGAACTTTTCACAAAAAAGAAGGTGGCACTTGAGAATCAAAAAACAGAAATAAAAGTCCAAATTTCTAACGCTAAAACTCCAGATACTAAAATTACTTTGGAACTCCTCGAAAACTTCAAAAATCGTGCCTGTAGCCTCGATAAAATGTTCAAAAACGGAAATAAAGAGGTTAGAGAAGATTTACTCAAATCTGTACTTTGGAACTACCAGATAAAAGATAAGAAAATATTGTCTTCTCAATATAAACTACCGTACTCAATTATCCAAAAGGCAGGTAAAATAGACAATTTAGGGAAAATGCTGCGGAGCTAGGATTCGAACCTAGAGTCGCGCTGATCCAAAGTCAGGCGTGTTGCCATTACACCACTCCGCAATGTATATAAACCCCCTCTACCCATCCTGTTATTTTTCTATTTAGATTTGTACTTTTTGTTACCCTAACTCGTAATAGACCGAAATAGCTGTCATCAATTTAGAGGTTAGTTGCGATATGTTACTACAACTAAATTAAGTATACACGCACAACATATCGACGCCAGGGAATTTGATGATCTTGAGCGGGGAACGGGAATCAAACCCGCGACCTCTTCCTTGGCAAGGAAGCGTTCTATCGCTGAACTACCCCCGCGAACGCAGTTAATTATAGCAAATTATTGCTAAATTGCCAGCAAAGTAGGCTACTAGATGATACCTGCAGCACGCATTCGCGCCGAACAACCTGGGAACTGAGTAAAGATGCTTGATCGTGAGACAAGACGATTTACAGCATCTTTCTGAATTTCAAGAGGTGCAAGATCAGCGCGAGCGTATCCCGTCTCCATATTACTCCAAGTACCTGAAGAGAATTGAAATGCTCCGTAATAACCGTTTCCTGAATTTCGATTAGCAGTCATACCTGATTCACAATTACCAAGAAAGGTAAGCTGTTCTTCATTCAATGGACCAGCTACTGATGGTGAAGAGTTAACAGGTTGCACAGATTGTGGGGAAGTATCGACATTTTCTCTAGAGATTGTTTTTACAACAGACGTTACTTGGGAAAATGATTTTTGCACCAGCTCTTCCTTAAGCTTCTCAACCTTTGGAGGTCTATTCTGGGTAATCTTAAGCTTCCAACCTGACTCGATAGTATTGGGATCATCAATCCAGTCGTTATCATTCCAGAGTGTTGTCCAATAATTTTCATCATTATAGACAAGCTTTGCGATTGAACGTAGGGTATCACCGGGCTTAACCACGTAAAAAGAACTCGGAGTAAGAAGTGCCGAGTAAGATGCTCCTAAGAGCGGGGAAGACTCCGAGTTAGCAATCGAAGCTTGAGGGAGAGCAGGAGTGGCAATTGAAGATGTTAAAAGTACTGCTGGTAAGAGGCTTTGAATAAGGCCTGTAACCATATATAAAATAAAAAAGCTCCGACTATGATCGGAGCAGATTTACTGAATATATGATAGCAAAAATAGCATGATTTGTCAATCTAAACTCACTAATACCGTTGAGGAATTAAGACTGTTTCAGCTATTTTTCAGCGTTGTTGCTATAATCTAGCACCATGAAGATCCTTATCATTGAAGACGAACATAAGATCGCTAACTCGATTAAAAAAGCTCTCGAGCATGAGAGATATATTGTGGATGTCGCTTATGAAGGCACAACTGGCTACGACTTAGCAGTAAGTGAGACCTATGACCTACTAGTACTTGATCGACTACTCCCTGGAATGGATGGAATAGAAATAAGTACCAAGCTTCGAGAAAGCGCTATTCATATTCCGATCATCATGCTTACTGCTAAAGGTCAGCTTGAAGACAAGATAGAAGGTCTTGATAGTGGAGCAGACGACTACCTTGTCAAACCTTTTGCTTTGGCAGAACTATTTGCTCGCATCAGAGCACTAACACGAAGACCTAAGACACCGCCTACCACCCTTCTTACTATTGATGGTCTTTCACTTAATCCGCAGACGTACGAGGTCATACGAAATGGAAAAGAAATCCAACTTTCAAGTAAAGAATTCTCACTCCTAGAATATCTTTTAAGACACCAGCAAAAAGTGCTTACTAAAGAACAAATTATGACCAATGTTTGGAGTTATGATTCAGATGTATTACCTAACTCAGTGGAAGTTTATATAAAACATCTTAGGGATAAAATTGACCATCCTTTTCCTGGTCCAAAACTTATCCATACAGCTCGAGGGTTTGGCTATAAAATAGGAATACAAAATAAAGATAAAATATAAACTTTAAACTCACAGTTTATTTAATTACTTTTATCTTTTATGCTTTAAATTTTATATTTTCATATGTTTCACCGTGCACGTCTCAAACTAACTGCCTGGTATATTCTTGTCGCTTTTATTATTACCTGCCTTTTTAGCTTGCTTTCTTATAATGGTCTTCGCTTTGATTTAGAGCAAGGTCTTCAGCGTCAACGTGTATATTTCCAGCAGGGATATCTACCAAATGGTCCACCTATTCCTATTTTTCGACGGACCGATCCAGAACTTATGCGAGAGCTTCGCACTCACCTTATATTGCGCATCCTTTATATTGATGGAGCCATAATTCTGATTGCTGCAATCGGGGGATATATCCTAGCAGGAAGAACGCTTAGACCTATCCAAAAAATGGTGGATGAACAAAATCGTTTTATCACAGACGCCTCACACGAACTTCGTACACCACTTACATCCTTACGGAGTGAGCTAGAGGCATCTCTTTTATCTAAAAAACTTTCAGAAAAAGAAGCAAGAGATGTTCTTAAAAGTAATCTTGAGGAAGTAATAAGCTTACAAAACTTATCAGATAACTTGCTCGAATTAGCGAATCAACAAAAGCCTATTATACGGTCTCTAGATAAAATAGATATATTAGAAGTAATTGAGGGAGCAACTAAAAAAGTAGTTCCTCTAGCAAAGAAAAAGCATATTACTATCGACAATAAAGTTAAGAGTGCATTATTACATGGAGAGAGAAGTTATTTAATTGAACTTTTTGTCATCCTCCTTGATAACGCAATTAAGTATAGCAACTCACAAACAACGATTACATTAACAAGTGTTAAAAAAAACAAATCAATAATAATTGCAGTAAAAGACGAAGGGTCTGGAATTAGTAAAGAGGATATAGACAAAATCTTTGAAAGATTTTATAGAAGTGATAAATCCCGCACTAAATCTAAAATTAAAGGATATGGGTTAGGACTAGCAATTGCAAAGCAGATTGTTACTGATCATCGAGGGAGTATCAATGTTAAGAGTGAAATAGAGAAGGGAACAGTGTTCACTGTATCTCTGCCGTCTATATAAATTATTTTTTTTAAGGTGGTTTTAAGTTTTGACTACTAAACTGAACAACATGGGCATTATTAATTCAATGACAAATAGAATAGCTAACTTTTTTAAATGGTTTCTATCTGCATCCTTATGGAAAAAAGCCATTGTTG